>NZ_JBYCKI010000272.1:0-3407 GCF_057473305.1 Thiomonas sp. TH-17 | reverse complement strand
GGCGAACGCGCAAGGCCACATCGATGCCTTCAGCCACCACGTCCACGCGCCGGTTGGTGGCGTCAAGCTGCAACTGCACCTGCGGGTAGCGCACCATGAAGGCCGCGACCATGCCCCCGACTTGCGCGTCGAGCAGGGCGACCGGGCAGGTCATGCGCACGGCACCGCAGGGCTCGGCGTGGGTGCGGGCAATGGCTTCTTCCGCTGCATCGGCTTCGACCAGCATGGCCTTGCAGTGGGTGTAGTAAGTCTGCCCGAGTTCGGTGACCACGAAGCTGCGGGTCGAGCGCTGGATCAGCCTTGCGCCCAGTTGCGCCTCCAGTCGCGCCATGCGGCGGCTCAGTTTCGATTTCGGCAGGCCGAGCGCACGTCCGGCGGGTGCGAAGCCCCCGTGTTCCACCACCTGAACAAAGTAATACAGATCATTCAGGTCGCGCATGATGCACTGCCTTGGCTTGCGCTGAACAGCCACGACAAGCCGATGCCGCCCAGTCCCAGCAAGAGCACCCCTGGATTGCCTGCGAACTGAAACAGCGGGCCGCCCAGCAGGGTTCCGGCAACCGTGGCGATGGCGGCAACCGCATTGAACAGCCCAATGGCCATGCCCTCGCTGAGTACGCTGAGCTTGCCGGCCAGCATGGTGCCACTGACGCTCAGCAGCGGCCAGGCGCCAACGATGGCGGCGAACCCGACGATGGACAATCCCTCTCGCTCTCGTCCTGCCGCCGGAAAAAACATCAGGGCGAAAAGCAGGGCAAATCCGCATCCGCGCAGCAGCAGGCCCCAGCGGTACACGCGCTGCGGACCGTGGCGGGAAGACCACCGACTCGCCAGGATGTAAAGGCCAATGCCGATGGCGGCCGTGACCGCGTAGGTTAGCGAAGTCAGGCCAGGATCGATGCCGTAGCCCTTGCGCATCAGCACCGGGAAATAGGCGAAAAAGGCGGCGACGCCAAACGACAGCAAAAACCACGACAGCATGAAACGCCCAAACGCGGTTTTCAGCTGTGAGGGCAATTGCCGCAAGGCGGGCAGCGACAAATGATGCGATTGCCGCAGCAACCCGCCGCCCATCAACTCGGTTCGGCCAAAGGCGGCAAGCCCATGAAAGTCGAGATGTTGTATGGCGTGCCGGGGTGCGACGGCGTGCACGACCCGCTGCACGGGCAGACCCACGCGCGATGCGATCACCGCTGCCGCAAGCACCGCGGCGGTGATCCAGATGCCCAGAGTGAGGCTGTGCACCAGCGCGCCCGCGAGCAGCAAGCCGACCACCTGCCCGGCGCCATTGAAACTTTGCAGCCAGCCGATCCGAGGCTCCCATTCCTCGCGCGGCGCAAAGTCGAAAATGAACAGGCTGGCGATGGTGCTTGCGGCAGACGAACCCAGGCCCAGCAACAAACCCAGCACGATCCAGCTCGGCAATCCGGGCAGGATGGCGAAACCTGCCGTCGCCAGCGCAGCCAGCGCGAATCCGCCCAGAAACAGGGTGCGATAGTCCTTTCTCGCCTCGGCAAACTTGCCCCAAAGCGGCGAACTCAACAGCCCCAGGTTATAGGCGCCCAGAACGTAGGCCACATCGCTGACACGACCCAACTGCGCAACGACCAGCAGGGGCAGCAGTACCGGAATCAACCCGGCCGTGGCGACGCCGAGCAGGAGATAGGCGAAGTACCAGCGCGAAATGAAACGGGCGGGCGCCCGCCAGGCACGCTCCAACTGCAATTTCCAGAGGGAATGGGGTTGTTCGGTGCTTTGCTGCATAGCGAATGCTTTGTGACCAAGGAGTTGAAGGAATCGAAGCGGCCGTTCTGTTTATGGAACGATGATGGCCGAATTTTCCACTTTTTAAAAGTTCGTTCCAAATCTATTCTGTCAGAGGTGAGTTGGCTCAACCCTACAGGAGAAAAGCATGAAAAATCTGAAATCCCTTCGCGGCGTGTTCAGCAACCCGCGCCAACATTGGGTTGGCGACGGCTTTCCGGTGCGTTCGCTGTTCAGCTACAGCAGCCACGGCGTGCAGCTCAGCCCCTTTCTGTTGCTCGACTACGCCGGCCCGGCGCAGTTCGCGCCCGGTACGCAGCCGCGGGGCGTGGGCGAGCACCCGCATCGGGGTTTCGAGACCGTGACCATCGTCTATCAGGGCGAGGTGGACCATCGCGACTCGACCGGGGCCGGCGGCCATATCGGCCCGGGCGACGTGCAGTGGATGACGGCGGCCGGCGGCATCCTGCACGACGAGTTCCACTCCCAGGCGTTCACCGAGCGAGGCGGCACGCTGGAGATGGTGCAGCTCTGGGTCAACCTCCCCGCCAAGGACAAGATGTCGCAGCCCGGCTATCAGACTTTGTTGAACTCCGACATTCCCGACGTGGCCTTGCCCGACGCGGCGGGGCGGGTGCGCGTCATCGCCGGGACGTATGCCGACCACCGTGGCCCCGCACGCACGTTCACGCCGATGGACGTGTGGGATGTGCGGCTCAACGCGGGCGCACAGACCCGCTTCGACATCGCCGCGGGGCGCACGCTGGCGCTGGTGGTGCTGCATGGCGCGGTGAAGGTGAACGGCGATGCGGTGGTGCGTTCGGCACAGTTCGGCTTGCTCAGCCGTGAAGGCGAAGGCGTGCTGGTCGAGGCCGAGGAGGACGCCACGCTGCTGCTGCTCAGCGGCGAGCCGATCGACGAGCCCATCGTCGGCTACGGTCCGTTCGTGATGAACACCCAGGCCGAGATTCATCAGGCGATGCAAGACTTCAACAGCGGCCGTTTCGGCCAGATCGCGGCGTAAGCGCGCGGCCCCGGAAGTCCTCCGGGGCCGCCTGCCGTTTTGCTTTTCAGAAGGGTTGCGAGCATGGACAGTCTTCGACTTCTCATTCTTCCCGGTAGCGCTCGCGCGGGCGCCTTCAGTGGCCAAATGGCGGCCTTTGCGGCCCGAACTGCCGAGCGGCTGGGGCTGCAGGCCCGAGTTCTCGATTTGCGCGCCCTGGCGCTGCCGGTCTATGACGGCGACCTCGAGGCCGCGCAGGGCGTGCCCGACGGTGCCCTGGCACTGCAGGCGGCGCTGCTTGAAAGCGACGCCGTGCTTCTGGTTACGCCGGAGTACAACGGTTTCCCGACTCCCTTGGTGATCAACGCCTTCGACTGGCTCTCGCGCATTCCCGCCACCGACCAACATCCCGCCGGGCTGGCGGTCACGGCGAACAAACCGGTAGCCTTGCTGTCCACCTCGCCGGGGCCGCTGGGCGGGCTGCGGGCGATGAACACCCTGCGGCAATACCTGCAGATGGCTTTTGCCATGCTGGTGGCGCCCCAGCAATACGCGTTGGGCCGTGCGCACGAGGCCTTCGCCGCGCAGGGCGAGCTGCGCGACGCCCGTGCAGCGCAACGTGTGCAGGGGGTGCTCGACG
>NZ_JBYCKI010000271.1:0-2465 GCF_057473305.1 Thiomonas sp. TH-17 | reverse complement strand
TGCCGAAGGCCTGCACCATCTGCAGCACCGAGTAGCCTTGGCCGGTGCCGAGGTTGACGGTCAACATGCCCTCATGGCCCAACAGATAACGCAGCGCCGCTACATGGCCCTCGGCCAGATCCATGACATGGATGTAGTCGCGCACGCCGCTGCCGTCCACCGTGGGCCAGTCGCCGCCGAACACGCGCAGTTTCTGCAACCGACCTACGGCCACCTGCGTGACAAAGGGCATGAGGTTGTTGGGAATGCCGCGCGGGTCTTCGCCGATGAGCCCGCTTTCGTGCGCACCCACCGGGTTGAAGTAGCGTAGACGGGCGATGCGCCAATGCGGCTCGGCGCGATGCAGGTCACCGAGAATTTCTTCGATCATCAGCTTGCTGCGGCCGTAGGCGTTGGTCGCGCTGAGCGGAAAGTCTTCGCGAATGGGCGTTGAGGCCGGATCGCCATAGACCGTGGCGGACGACGAAAAGATGAGGTTGTGCACCTTGGCGCGCTGCATCGCCTCGAGCAGAACCACCGTGCCGCCGACGTTGTTGTCGTAGTACATCAGCGGTTTTTCCACCGATTCGCCCACTGCTTTCAGACCGGCGAAGTGGATCACGGCGTCGATCTTGTGTTGTGCAAACACGGCGTCAAGCCGCGCCGCATCGCGAATATCAGCCTGCACGAAGACGGGGCGCTTGCCGGTGATGCGCTCCACCCGCGCCAGCGACTCGGCGCTGCTGTTGCACAGGTTGTCGTACACCACAGGGGTGTAGCCCGCTTCGATGAGGGCGACGCAGGTGTGCGAGCCGATGTAGCCGGCGCCGCCGGTGACGAGGATGGTGGCTGTGGTCATGTCGTTTTTGCGGTGAATGTCGAGGAATGGAAGGGAAAGGGGTTTCCCCTATTCTGCCTTGCCAACATGAGGCACGCGCATCGCACACGCATCTTTCACGCGGGCACCCCGTTACGATGCTGCGCCATGACCCCAGAAGCCCGCACCGACGCCCCGCCTTCCCCCTGGATCGTCCGCCATGCCTCGCTGCTACTCGCGGGCGGCAACGTGCTCGACGTCGCTTGTGGCGGAGGCCGCCATGTACGCTGGCTGCAGCAGCGCGGCTATACGGTGTTTGCGGTGGACCGCAACGCCGAAGCCCTCGCCGGTCTGCGCGATCTGGCGAAGGTGCAGGTGGCCGACCTGGAAGCCGGCCCCTGGCCCTACGGCGAACAAACTTTCGATGCGGTGGTCGTGACCAACTACCTCTGGCGCCCTTTGTTGTCGCGCATCGTGCAAGCGGTGGCCCCCGGCGGCTTTCTGCTCTACGAAACCTTCGCCCTCGGTCAAGCCAGCGTGGGCAAGCCGTCGAATCCTGATTTCTTGCTGCGCCCCGGCGAATTGCTCGACGCGGTGCGCCCGGCGCTGCGCGTACTGGCCTTTGAAGATGGCTTTGTCCAAGCGCCTCACCCCGCCTATGTGCAGCGCATCGCCGCCGTTCGGGAAGCGCCCAACGCCAGCGCGGCAGACCGATACAATCTCTCCATTTGACAAGCAGCTCACAAGCAGCGCACGCAGAACAATGTCCTCCCAACCTCTGGTCATCCGCGGCAGCATCGTCGCCCTGGTGACCCCCATGCACTCCGATGGCAGCGTGGACTACCCCGCGCTGCGCAAGCTGGTCGACTGGCATATCGAACAAGGCACCGACTGCATCAGCCCGGTCGGCACCACCGGCGAATCCCCCACCATCCCGGTTGACGAGCACATCGAAATCGTGCGCACGGTGGTCGAACAGGCGGCTGGCCGCGTGCCCGTGATGGCCGGCGCCGGTGCCAACTCCACGCGCGAAGCCATCGAACTCTCCAAGCGCTGCCAGGAAGTCGGGGCCGATTGCGTGCTCAGCGTCGTGCCCTACTACAACCGCCCCACGCAAGACGGCATGGTGGCGCATTTCACCGCCATCGCCGAGGCGATCGACATCCCCGTGGTGCTCTACAACGTGCCGGGCCGCACCGTGGCCGATATGCAGGTAGAAACCGCGCTGCGTCTCGCACAGGCGCCCGGCATCATCGGCATCAAAGAGGCCTCGGGCAACATCGACCGCGCCGCACAGATCATTCGGCGAGCGCCGCCGTCGTTCGCCATTTATTCCGGCGACGACCCGACCGCCGTGGCCCTGATGATGCTGGGCGGGCACGGCAACATCAGCGTGTCGGCCAACGTCGTACCGCGCCGCATGCACGAGTTGTGTGTGGCCGCGATGGCGGGAAATGCCGCGTTGGCCAGCAAATTGCACTTCGAGCTCATTGATCTCAATCAGCAGTTGTTCTGCGAACCCAACCCCATTCCCGTCAAGGAAGCGCTGCGCCTCATGGGTCGCATCGACTCGGGCCTGCGACTGCCCCTGACTCCTTTGCAACAGGCCTTTCACGCCCCGTTGCGCGCGGCCTTGCAGGCGTTGGGCCTGCCGGTGGTTCACTGATTT
>NZ_JBYCKI010000270.1:0-1734 GCF_057473305.1 Thiomonas sp. TH-17 | reverse complement strand
GCAACCGCCTGACACTGCTGGACGATGAGTTGTACAAGAATCTGGCCGACATTCAGCTACGCGGCGGTTTGCCGCCGTCCAGCACCCTGGCGTCCGGTGACTTTACCGTGGAGATGGAGACCGGCACCGGTAAGACCTACGTCTACCTGCGTTCCGTCTTCGAGCTGAACAAGCGATATGGCTTCAGCAAGTTCGTGATCGTGGTGCCGTCGGTGGCGATCAAGGAAGGCGTCTACAAGACCTTGCAGATCACCGAGGATCACTTCAAGGGGCTCTACGCTGGCGTGCCCTTTGACTACTTCCTCTACGACTCCGCCAAGCTCGGGCAGGTGCGCAACTTCGCCACCAGCTCGAACATCCAGATCATGGTGGTCACGGTCGGTGCCATCAATAAAAAGGACGTGAATAACCTCTACAAGGACAGCGAAAAAACCGGCGGCGAAAAGCCCATTGACCTCATCAAGGCCACCCGGCCCATCGTGATCGTCGACGAACCCCAAAGTGTGGACGGCGGCCTTGAGGGACGCGGCAAGGAAGCGCTCGACGCGATGAACCCGCTGTGTACGCTGCGCTATTCCGCCACCCACGTGGACAAGCACCACATGGTGTTCCGTCTGGATGCCGTCGATGCCTACGAGCGCAAGCTGGTGAAGCAGATCGAGGTCGCGTCGGCCACCGTGGAAGATGCGCACAACAAGCCGTTCGTTCGGCTGGTGTCGGTGGCTAATCGCCGTGGCACGATCAGCGCCAAGGTCGAACTCGATGTGGAAACGAGAAGTGGCGTGAGGCGGCAGGAAGTCACCGTGAGCGACGGGGATGACCTGGAGCAGTCGGCCAAGCGGGCGATCTACGCCGACTTCCGTGTTGGTGAGATCAATACCTCCAAAGGCGAGGAGTTTTTGGAGCTGCGCTATCCCGGTGGGGAAGCCTACCTGGCCTTGGGCCAAGCGCATGGCGACGTCGATGCCTTGGCCGTGCAGCGCGAAATGATCCGTCGCACGATTCGCGAGCATCTGGACAAGGAAAAGCGCCTGTGCCCGCTGGGCATCAAGGTGCTGTCGCTGTTCTTCATTGATGCGGTGGACAGGTACCGCCAGTACGACGCCGAAGGCAATCCGGTCAAGGGCGACTACGCCCGCATCTTTGAAGAGGAATACCGGCGCGCAGCCAAGCTCCCCGCGTATCAGAGCCTGTTCGCCGAAATCGATCTGGCAAGTGCTGCTGAGGAAGTGCACAACGGCTACTTCTCCATCGACAAGAAAGGCGGCTGGACGGACACCAGCGAAAGCAACGCAGGCAGCCGCGAGAACGCCGAGCGCGCCTACAACCTGATCATGAAGGAGAAGGAGAAGTTGCTGGGTTTCGAGACACCGCTCAAGTTTGTCTTCTCGCATTCGGCTCTGAAGGAAGGCTGGGACAACCCCAACGTGTTCCAGATTTGCGCCCTGCGCGAAATGGGCACCGAGCGTGAGCGTCGCCAGACCATCGGCCGGGGCCTGCGCCTGTGCGTGAATCAGCATGGCGAGCGGGTGCGCGGCTTCGAAGTCAACACGCTGACCGTGATTGCCACAGAGAACTACGAGCAGTTCGCCGAAAACCTGCAGAAGGAAATCGAGGCCGACACTGGCATCCGCTTTGGCATCGTCGAGCAGCACCAGTTTGCCGCCATTGCGGTGACAACGCCCGACGGACAAATCACGCCACTAGGTGTCGATCAATCCAAGGCGTTGTGGG
>NZ_JBYCKI010000269.1:0-2619 GCF_057473305.1 Thiomonas sp. TH-17 | reverse complement strand
GGATGAGCGAGATGATGATCAGCCCGACGAAGGTGAAGGTGGCATCCCAGACGATGTGCCACACCACCGGAATGTCGCCCCAGTTGATCACGCCGAGCATCAGCGCCAGCGCCGCGCCGCCCAGGGCGCTGTAGCCAATGCCCAGACCGCGCGGCTGCCAGATGACGAACACCAGGGTGAGGATGAAGATGAGCAGGGCGGCGATCATGGGTGGCGTGGAATTTTGCTAGGAAATGAACGCAATCGAACGCAATCGAAATACAAACGGCAGGCCGTTCTGCCTGCCGTTTGGCGTATGCAAACCGATTATTGAACGACCGAGTCGAGATCGTCTTTGGCGCAGGACTGCGGCAAAGGCATGACCTGGGTCTTGCCGATGTCCACGATTTCCCGCTTGATCGCGGCTTCGTCCAGTCGCTCCAGCGGCAGGCTGACGAAGGCCCGCACCCGGCACATGACCTGGCGGAAGATGGTCTGAAAGGCGCGCCGCTTTTCCTCGTCGCTGCCCTCCACGGCGGCCGGGTCTTCAAAGCCCCAGTGCGCAGTCATCGGGTGTCCGGGCCAGATGGGGCAGGTCTCGCCCGCGGCCTTATCGCAGACGGTGAAGACAAAGTCCATCTGCGGCGCATCGGGTGTGGCGAACTCGTCCCAGCTTTTGCTGCGCAAGGTGTCTGTCGGGTAGCCGATGCTTTTGAGCTGCTCGATGGCGAAGGGGTTGACCGTTCCACCCGGATGGCTGCCCGCGCTATAGGCCTTGAAGCGGCCCTTGCCCAGCGTGTTGATCAGCCCCTCGCCCATGATCGAGCGGGCGGAATTGCCGGTGCACAGCACCAGTACGTTGTAAACCTTGTCCATGAAACATCTCCAAGTGGGTAAAAGATCAGCAGCAGGATGATTTGGTGGCGGAAGCGCCGCCGCAGCACGCCGTCGCCGGGCGCGGCGCCTGTGACGGCACGGCAACCGCCGCAGCTGGCACGCAGCAAGCGTCGGCATCTGGAGACTCATTGAACATGGGAATCGTGCCCAGCGTGTGATAGGTCTCCCAGGCGATGCCTACCGGGTCGTTGGCCCAGTACTTGTCGGAGCGGGCATAGCAGCAGGCGGTGCCGGTTTGTTCGATGATGCCAGCCTCGGTGGATTCGAGCCGTTGCTGCATCTCCAGCAGTTCGGCGTCGTTTTCCACCTGAATGCCCAGATGGTTCAAGCCGGGCTCGGCGCCGCGCTGCGAAATGGCGAAGTTCACCCGCGGATCGTCGAGCATCCACTTGGCATAGTCGGCCTTGCGCACCGTGGGCTCGGCGGCGAACAGGCGGCAGTAGAAGCGAATGGCGTCCTCCAGCGCGGGCACGCTGAGGTGAACATGGAAGCGTTTCATGGGTGGGTCTCCTCAACAGTTGAGCGTGTGGTGGGGGGGGCAGTTCGCCTCGACCGGGCCGCAGGGATTGCCGCCGCAGCAGTTGTCGGTGAGGTAGCCGATCAGATCATTCATGGTGGAAAAGCGCGCGGTGTAAATCACAAAGCGCCCCACCTGGCGAGACTCGACCAGATCGGCGTGGGCGAGTTCCTTCAGATGAAACGAGAGCGACGAGGGCGCAATGGCGGTGAGCTCGGCAATTTTGCCCGCAGCCAGTCCTTCGGGGCCCGCCTGCACCAAGACGCGAAACACGCGCAGGCGCGAGTCTTGCGACAGGGCGGCGAGAACAAGGAGTGCAGCTTTTGTTTCCATGTTTCAAAGTTTATGGAAACATTGAAATAATGGCAAGTGCCTTTTGGGGGGCATGCCAGCTTGGCTGGCGGCTGTCTCTGCTGCTCTCTCTGCGCTGTGTGCGCCGCAGCAAAATCTGCTTACAGGTGCAGAAAAACGACTCGCACCGACATGATGCAAGTCAAGCTCCTGCCGCCGTCCTGTAGCACACTGCAAACTCACATTCACATTTGGGAGTTGCCATGAATCCGACCGAATCGCTGAAAGACTTGCAGAAGGCCGAGCTGGAAGCCGCCGTTGCCTTGAATCAGGTGCTTTTTCGCGGCTATGAGCAACTGACCCAGTTGCAGATGCAAACCATGCGTCTCATGGCGCAGCAAGCGGCGCAGACGCTGCAATCGGCGGTCGGCAAAGGCGAGGCCCAGTCTGCGCCCGGCGCTGACTGGGCGAATGCTGCGCGCGCAGGGGGCGAAAACGTGATGAGCTACGTCGAGAAATTCGGGCAGATCGCCTCTGCAACCCAGGCCGAAATGACCGAGATTCTGCAGTCCAGACTTGAGCACCTGCAAAACAGCCTGCACGACAGCCTCGGGCAGAACACCAGCGCAGCAGCGCCCACCGGGGTTGAGCCGATGCAGGCCTTGCTGCAAAGCACCATGAACTGGACCACCCAGGCGCTCAACACTCTGCAAGACACGCAGCAGCAGGCCGCCAGGCTGATGAGCGCCCAAGCACCCAAGCCGACCGCCGCAGCAGCCAGCCGGGCGTCGGCTTCATCGGCTGCGCGCCGCAAGTGAGCGTCACTCCATTGAAACGAAAGGAGATGTGATGGATGCCTCCCTCCCTACGGGGATTGAGACAGGGGTATGAAGATGAACGTGAAACCGTTCGGGTGGAGCCTGGTCGCTGCGGTG
>NZ_JBYCKI010000268.1:0-4064 GCF_057473305.1 Thiomonas sp. TH-17 | reverse complement strand
TGAGCTATCTGCCGCTGCACGTCTCGCAGTCGCACCTGCCGGACAGCCAGGTCGAGCGCCATGCCTGCGTCTTCTGCGACGACTTCGCGCTGATCACCGAGGGCCAGAACGTGCCGCCCGAGCTGGACGCGCAGTGCCCCAGCCACGGTATCGCCCGAAACCTCGTCTACGCCGTCATGGCCGAAGAAGCCGGCAAACCGCTGCACGTCGGCGATACCTACTCCGAGGAAGCCGCGCGCGAGGTGGTACACCGCCTGCGCTTCGAGACCGGCTTCTACGGCCGTGCCTGGGAAATCAGTTCGGCGCACATCACCGAGGAGGCCGGTCGCTATCTGGCCAACCTGGCCGACATCGACACGCCGACCCGTTTCCTGTTCGTTGCCTTCCGCATTCCGTACAGCCCGGCGGTCGGCGTGAAGCTGATCGCCACGCCCTGGACGGACGAGAACCTGCAACGGGTCGAAGGCATCACCGCCGAGCGGTTGCGGCGAGAGCATCGCCGGAAAGGCATGCCGGAGTCCCTCGTCGAGGTGCTCCACCTGGCCGCGCTCGCCGACGTGCGCCTGCTGATCTTCGATGGCGACGCGCCCGTGCTGGACGGGCTGACGCTCTACGACGACGAGTAACCCGCAACCCATTCGAGCCCCCATGTCGGGGCTCTTCCTTTTCATCGAACTCGGCGGCGGCCGCCGTTTTCAGAAGCCGATTGCCCGAGATATCTGACGTCCATGGCGCTTTCCTGATGCCCTGGCCAATCCATGACCTATCAGCAATGCAGGGCGGCGATCAGCGGACAGGACACATTGCCTTGGTGCGCATGGCACTCGCCGACCAGCTTGGACAAGGCTGCCTCGATCCGGCTCAGGTCGGCCAGCTTGGCGCGTACGTCGGCAAGCCGCTGCGCGGCCAGTTCCGCCGCCTCGCTGCAATGGGTCCCGTCTTCCAGTTTCAGAAGCTGCCCGATCTCGTCCAGGCTGAAGCCCAGCCGCTGCGCCCCTTTCACGAACTTCACCCGCGCAACGTCGGCGCTGCAGTAGCGGCGGATGCTGCCGTAAGGCCGGTCCGGCGTCGGCAGCAGTCCCTTGAGCTGATAGAAGCGGATCGTCTCGACATTGACCCCGGCCGCCTTGGCGAAGGCGCCGATGGTCAGGCTATCCGGTTCGGTGCTCATCGCGCTTGACTCCGTAGTTAACTACGGAAGTAACGTTACAGCATCAAGCGAAACCTCGAAAGGAGAAACCTCATGTCGGAACCGCAATCCGGGCGTGGTGCCTTGGCCGCCGGTGGCCTAGCCGCCATCCTCGCCTCGACCTGCTGCCTCGGCCCGCTGGTGCTGGTCGCGCTCGGCTTTTCCGGCGCCTGGATCGGCAACCTCACCGTGCTGGAACCGTACCGGCCGATCTTCATCGGCGCAGCGCTGATCGCGCTGTTCTTCGCCTGGCGCCGCATCTTCCGGCCGGCCAACGCTTGTAAGCCGGGCGAGGTCTGCGCGATTCCACAGGTTCGCACGACCTACAAGCTCATTTTCTGGATCGTGGCCGCCTTGGTGGTGGTCGCGCTCGCCTTTCCCTACGTCCTTCCGCTGTTCTACTGACAGGAGATCATCATGAAGAAACTTGCCGCACTCGTGGCCCTGGCCGCCACTCTTGCCACGCCCGCCTGGGCCGCCGTCCAGACCGTCACGCTGTCAGTGCCTGGCATGACCTGCGCCGCCTGCCCGATCACGGTCAAGAAGGCGCTCACCAAGGTCGAGGGCGTCAGCCAGGTCGATGTCAGTTTCGACCAGCGCGAAGCGGTCGTGACCTTCGACGACGTCAAGACCACCGTCCAAAAGCTGACCGAGGCCACCACCAACGCGGGCTATCCGTCCAGCGTGAAGCGCTAGGCGCGGAGGGGCGTCGCCATGAATCCGATCATGCGTATCGCCGACAAGGCCGGCGCGCTCGGCGCGCTGGTGTCTGCCATGGGCTGTGCGATGTGCTTTCCGGCACTCGCCAGTCTGGGCGCCTCCATCGGTCTGGGCTTTCTGAGCCGTTGGGAAGGGCTGTTCGTCAATACGCTGCTGCCGGCCTTCGCCTGGCTGGCGCTGGTCATCAACGCGCTGGGCTGGTTCAGCCACCGGCAATGGCACCGCAGCGCGCTCGGCATGCTCGGGCCCACAGTCCTGTTGCTATCACTCTATCCCTGGTTCCAGTACGGCTGGAGCAGTTATGCCACCTACAGCGGCATCGGACTGATGCTGGCGGTGTCGGTCTGGGATCTGGTGTCACCGGCCAACCGCCGCTGCGGACCGGATGGCTGCGAACTGCCCGCGAAGCACGGCTGACGCGACAACCCCATGAGGGACAAAACATGACCCAACTGAAAATCACCGGCATGACCTGCGAATCGTGTGCAGTCCACGTCAAGGAAGCGCTGGAGCAGGTGCCCGGCGTGCGTTCGGCCGAGGTGTCTTACGCCAATGGCAATGCAAACCTGGCCATGACCGCAGAGACTCCGACCAACGCTCTGCTCGCCGCCGTCGCCGGGCTCGGATACCGGGCCGCGCTGGCTGATTCGCCGAATACGCCGCCGCATGGCGGGCTGCTCGACCGCGTGCGCGAATGGGTTGGTGGCGGAAGCCAAGCCGGTCACGGCAATGACAAGCTGCACATCGCCGTCATCGGCAGCGGCGGGGCGGCGATGGCCGCTGCGCTCAAGGCCGTCGAACAGGGCGCGCGCGTCACGCTGATCGAGCGCGGCACCATCGGCGGCACCTGCGTGAATGTCGGCTGCGTCCCGTCCAAGATCATGATCCGTGCCGCCCACATCGCCCATCTGCGCACGGCGAGCCCGTTCGATGACGGCATCGCGGCGGCAACGCCGGCCATCCTGCGCGAGCGGCTGCTGGCCCAGCAGCAGGCGCGCGTCGAGGAATTGCGCCACGCCAAGTACGAAAGCATCCTGGACGGCAATCCGTCCATCACCGTCTTGCATGGCGAAGCTCGCTTCAAGGATGGTCGCACCCTCGGCGTGCGGCTGGTTGAGGGCGGCGAGCGCGAAATCGCCTTCGACCGCTGCCTGGTTGCCACAGGCGCGAGCCCGGCGATTCCGCCGATTCCCGGCCTGAAGGACACGCCCTACTGGACTTCGACCGAAGCCCTGGCGAGCGACACCCTTCCCGAGCGGCTGGCCGTTATCGGCTCATCGGTGGTGGCGGTCGAACTGGCGCAGGCTTTCGCCCGGCTGGGCAGCCGGGTGACGATCCTGGCGCGCAGCACGCTGTTCTTCCGTGAGGACCCGGCCATCGGCGCGGCTGTGACCGATGCCTTCCGCGCCGAAGGGATAGCCGTGCTGGAGCATACCCAGGCGAGTCAGGTGGCTTATCAGGACGGTGAATTCGTGCTCACGACCGCCCAAGGCGAGCTGCGTGCCGACAAGTTGCTGATCGCCACCGGCCGCAGCCCGAACACGCGCAGCCTGAATCTCGAAGCCGCCGGCGTGACGATGACCCCGCAAGGCGCCATCGTCGTCGATGACGGCCTGCGCACGAGCGCGCCGGACATCTACGCCGCCGGCGACTGCACCGACCAGCCGCAGTTCGTCTACGTCGCGGCGGCAGGTGGCACGCGCGCCGCCGTCAACATGACCGGCGGCAAAGCGGCGCTCGACCTGACCGCGATGCCGGCCGTGGTCTTCACCGACCCGCAGGTCGCCACCGTCGGGCTGTCCGAAGCCGAGGCCCACCTCAAGGGGATCGAGACCGACAGCCGCACGCTCGCGCTCGATAACGTGCCGCGCGCGCTCGCCAACTTCGATACCCGCGGCTTCATCAAACTGGTGATCGAGGAAGGCACGCGTCGGCTGATCGGCGTGCAGGCCGTCGCACCGGAGGCGGGCGAACTGATCCAGGCGGCGGCGCTGGCGATCCGTGCCCGGATGACGGTGGAGGAGCTGGCCGACCAGTTGTTCCCGTATCTCACGATGGTCGAAGGACTAAAACTGGCGGCGCAAACCTTCAGAAAGGATGTGAAGGCTTTGTCCTGCTGCGCGGGGTAGCGGAAAGGAGGAAGCGATGGACGATT
>NZ_JBYCKI010000267.1:0-2808 GCF_057473305.1 Thiomonas sp. TH-17 | reverse complement strand
GAAGACGACGAAGCCGTCGCCCTGGCCGCGCCCATCAGCGTGGCGGTCGATACCGATGAGCCCGACGCCGAATCGGCCGCCCCCGCCGCGCAGCAGGCTTCGTAAAATCGCCGCTGCCCGATCCGCCCCGCCCCCTCCGTGCCCTCCCTCCGCCTGCGCTCCCTCACCCCTTTGCACTGGGCCCTGATCGCCTCGGTCGGGGTGCATCTCGCGCTGCTGAGCCTGCGCTTTGCGGCGCCCGAGACCTTCAACCGGATGTTCGACAACGCGCCGCTCGACGTGGTGCTGGTGAACCAGCGCACCGACGACGCCCCGGCCAAACCGCAGGCCATCGCCCAAGCCAACCTCGACGGCGGCGGCGACGCCAACAAGGGTCTGGCCACCACGCCGCTGCCGTTCACCGCCGATGTCTCGCACGGCGACGCGGCGGTCAACCAGCAGCGCAGCCTCTCGGCGCTGGAGCAGAAGCAGCAGCAGTTGCTCACCCAGGTGCGGCAGCAGATCGTGCAACTGGCGCAGACCGTGCGGCAGGAAAACGATCCCGCGAAACAACAGGCGCTGGAGCAGAAACGGCGGCAGTTGCTCGACATGCTGGGCGCCATCGAGCGGCAGATTCAGCAGCAGAACGCCAAGCCGCGCCGCCGCTTCATCGGCCCGTCCACCCGCGAAGCCGCCTACGCGCTGTATTACGACAAGCTGCGCACCAAGATCGAGACCCTGGGCACGCGCGAGTTTCCGCAAAGCGGGGGCAACAAGCTGTATGGCAGCCTCATCATGTCCATCACCGTCGGCGCCAATGGTCGGCTGGTTTCCACCGAAATCATCCAAAGCTCGGGCAACCCCACGCTCGACCGACAGGCGCGCGCCATTGTCGAAGCCGCGCAGCCCTATGGCCAGTTCACCCAAGGCATGCTCAAGCAGGCCGATCAAATCGTGGTGATCTCGCGTTTCCGCTTCACCCGCACGCAGGGTCTGGAAACCGCGGTGCAGGCCCCGCAAAACCCGGCTCAGGCCGAGCCTTGACCGCAGACAGCCCCATGACTTCGCCCCCGCCCCCGCTCTACGCCGTGTTTGGCAACCCCATCGCGCACAGCCGCTCGCCGCGCATTCACGCCTTGTTCGCCGAGCAAACCGGCGTGGCGCTGCGCTATGAGGCGCGGCTCGCCCCGGTGGATGGTTTCGAAGCCGCTCTCGACGCCTTCTATGCCGAAGGCGGCCGGGGCGCCAACATCACGGTGCCGTTCAAATTCGACGCCTGGCGCCTGTGCGTCCGCCGCAGCCCGGCGGCGCAACTGGCGCAGGCGGTCAACACCCTCGGCTGGGACGAAGGCGGCCTGTGGGGCGACAACACCGATGGCATCGGCCTGGTGCGCGATCTGGCCCGCGTGCTGGCCTCCGATGCCCACCACCCGCTGCAGGGGCAGCGCGTGCTGCTGCTCGGCGCCGGTGGTGCGGCCAGCGGCGTACTCGGCCCGCTCCTCAAAGCAGGCGCGCGCGCCATCGCCCTGTGGAACCGCACTGCCGACAAGGCCCAAGCCCTGGCCGCGCGCCACAGCGCTCTGGCCGCGCAGCACGGCGCCGATCTGCAGGTGGTGCTCGAGCCGCCGACGCACTGGGCCGATGGCGTCATCAACGCCACGGCCGCCAGTCTCGACGGCCGCGCGCTCGATCTGCCGGACGGCGTGCTGCGCCCCGCGCAGTGGGCCTACGACATGATGTACGGCGCGCACGACACCCCCTTTGTCGCGCAGGCCCGCGCCGCGGGCGCCAGCGCCTGGGACGGGCTGGGCATGCTGGTGGAACAAGCCGCGCAGAGCTACACCCTGTGGCACGGCGAAGCGCCGGCCACCGCCCCGGTGCTGGCCACGCTGCGCGCCGAACTCGCCGCCGCCCGCACATCCACCCGCCTATCCTGACCATGCGCCCGCGCACTTCTGCGCCGCTGTGGCGCCGCTTGCTGTGGCTGTTCGTGCTTTCCGGCCTGGTGCTGCAAGGCTATTTCGCCCTGCGTATCGCACTGTGGACGGTGATTCCGCCGTCCAGCACCACCTTCATGCGCGCGGCCGAACTGCGCATCCTCAAAAGCGGCGACACCGTGCCCTGGAAGCACGACTGGGCGCCCTACGACGCGATCAGCCCGCACCTCAAACGCGCCGTCGTCGCCTCGGAAGACGCCACCTTCCTCACCAACGACGGCGTGGACTGGGACGCCATTCAAAATGCCTGGGATCGCAACCACAGTCGCCGCTTCGAGCGCAGCGGAAGAGTCGTCGGCGGCTCCACCATCACGCAGCAGCTCGCCAAAAACCTGTTCCTCTCCCCCGAGCGCGACTATCTGCGCAAAGGCCAGGAGCTGATCATCACCTTCATGCTCGAAGGCATTCTGGGCAAACGCCGCATCTTGGAGATCTACCTCAACAGCGTGGAATGGGGCAACGGCATCTACGGCGCGCAAGCCGCCGCACAAACCTACTTTCACACCAGCGCCGCCCGCCTCAGCCCGGCGCAGGCCGCAAGGCTGGCCGTCATGCTGCCCGCCCCGCGCATTTATCAGAAGCGCCTGTACTCGCCTTACATGAACGGCCGCACCGCAGTGATTGCCGCGCGGCTGTGGGATGTGCAGATTCCGCGCTAGTGCAGTGTTTCACGCTTGGTGGAACAAATAAAACCGATGGATTTGGCGTCAGGGCAAGGCGCCAATCAACCCTTGCTCATGTCCGCAAACGCACCGTCTGCCGCCTGCAGCGTGGCCTCGATCACCGCATCGTCGTGCGCCGCGGAGACGAAACCCGCTTCGTACATGCTGGG
>NZ_JBYCKI010000266.1:0-9093 GCF_057473305.1 Thiomonas sp. TH-17 | reverse complement strand
GCCCGGGAATTTCATGATGTGAACGAACCCTCTGAAAAATTCAAATCTGGAGAGATCGGTTGCGAGTGCGTGTGGAGTATTTCAGCAGCCTGTTAAGGGTAGATGAGTCTTTGGCAAGTTCTCTCTTGTCCTGCCATCCGACTATCTTGGCTCGGTACGAAACATACGGTAATGAATCCGTTAGGGATGCATATAGCGTGATCGGGTGCTCAGGAGTGGGCATGCTTTCGGCGAGCAACTTGATACGCTCACTTGCGTAGGGCTGTAAGTAGCAGACCTTTCCCGGTTCAGACTGTTGAGTCTTTTCAATCTCGGCCAAAGTGGCTTCGAACACACCATTGATGAAGAGTGCAGTGGACATAGCTTGTGAAATCTAACGTAGAAGTCACCGGCGCTGCGCGGCTTTATCGCGCAGCGTCCGTATGGACCTCCGGGGTATGCATTTTTGGCTCATGCATTGCGCAGTGGCGGAAAGTCTGCATACAACTCAGAGAACCCGCTTGGCGAATGTACCTCACGCAACAAGTACCCCTTGGGTTCAATGAAGCTGTGGATCGACTTTTTGGGCTTCTCGTGCCAACTGATATTAAACGCACAGATGGTGTGAAAGAATTGAAGCTCACTATAAGGGAGATGGTCGTGAATCCAGTACGCGAGAGCCCGCCAGTCGGCCCCTTTCTCGTAACGGTCGGTGAACCAAGGAAGCGCAACACATGAAGTAGCGCCTTTCAGTCCATCCGCGTCAAGACGATCCCAGATATGCCCGGCGTAGTTGGCCTCGTTTTTAGCGCAACCATAGCTGTGCTCGTTGCAAAAAGCGTTTATTTCGCACGAGCGATATGAGGAGCGAAGAGCCAGGCGGCCGAACGTTGCGTTCAACGGTTCAAGAAGTTCCTCGCAGAGCCTACGGCCAACTTCGATAGCCAAGTCGGGGTCGTCAGGGATGTTTTGCCGTCCGTGAAAGTTGGCTGTTTCGCTATATAGGAACTCACGCATATAGAAGGAGCGAGAGAGCCGAACCATTCCCAGTTTTTCCAAGGCATCTACAGATTGTGGCCGACGCATAGCTGTTCCTTGAATGCCTAACGAGGCTGTGCAAAAACCCAAAGTCCAGCCGCAGGCAGGCGCATGGGTTCAGTTTTCTGGATCGCCATGGGATGGGGCCCTCCTGATGTCGTTCTCGGTTGATTGACCCGTCTGATCAAGCCTCTGCGCTCATTCTGACACCGAACAAGACTCCTATCCCACCCACTATTTTTTCAGGTGGCACCCGGCCAGCTTCTCGATGTTGTGCACCAGGCAGTACAGCCGCCACTGCACGCCGACCTTCTTGCTCCCGCGCAGCGTGAATCGGTTCAACCGCTTGTTGTGCCGGAGGTTTCCAAACACCGGCTCGACCGTGCCGATGCGCTGGCTGTGGCGCCTTCTCTTCTTCCCTCGGGACTGTCGATGCGCTGCTTCATGGCGTCGAGCACCGCGTTCGCACTGGCCTGTTGCTTCTTGAAGATCGCCACCTGTCGCACCGCCGTGCGCTGCGGATGGCGCAGGCATCGCTGTCTTTGCTCACAGTGCCCGCAGCCGCTTTTGCTGCCGGTGTACTTGTGGCAGCTTCGCCCGTTGATCGTGCAGCCGCGGCCGTTGCTGTAGAGCTTCTGGCCCGCCGGGCAGATGAAGTGACTAGCGTCTTCGGTCACGCGGAAGTCCTCGGGCCGGTACAGTCGGATCGTCCCCTCTTTGCTCTGTCCCTGCCCCGTGGGTTTCTTTCGGTACAGCGGATCGAGCTTGGCCTTGTGTTTGCCCTGGCCTGCCAAGCGCTCATCGCGCTGTCGCATCTGGTTGTCTGCGATCAGTGCCTCGATGCCTTGCGCAGCTAGCGCCTGCAGGTTCTCGCTGCTGTGGTAGCCGGCATCGGCACTGTCGAAGAAATAGATCTGAGTCCGTCAAAGTACAAGGAGTGGCCGCGGTAGCCCCCGAACGCTTCTCCATTCGTACTCACTTGCTGGGCGATACTGAGATTCCCCTTCCACCGGTGGCGAGCGGCTGGTTCGGGTCTAGAGCGTGAGTTCGCCGGGATAGGAACCGGACGCTCACCAGCCCGGCGCCGCGGACGTCAACAACGTGCAGCATTGCTGACGTTGCCACAAGCAGCCTCAATGCCAGCACTGCCGAACAACGGCTGGTGACAGCACCTTGGCCTTTGCGGTAATAGGCCGGGCCAAGCCCGACTTCCGCATTGCAGCGGCAGCGGCCCCTGGCCAAGACATACCCAGTGACGGCAATGGCCGAGGCGCCGACGTTGGCCCAACGGTTGGAGATCGGCCGAAATGGTCCACTGCCGCTGCTCGGCCGAGGAATCTGTCTCGACCCAAAAGCGCCATTGGGTTCTACTCATGCGCCCTGAACTGCCGCCAAGTGCATCACAATCCCGGGTAATGTCCAGCCGCAATATCCACCAGTAACGCGGGGTGAGTGGGTTCCCAATCCAGTAGTTCCCGGGTGATCGCACTCGACGCCGGCGCATCGGCACCAAAGAACATGCCGAGCCAGTCAAAGTGTGGCTTGGCCGCGTCCATGGGAATGCTCCCGACCGGAAGACCATGGAATCGACCAATCGCCTCGGCGATGTCCCGTGTTGGGATTCCCTCCTCGGCCACCGCATGGAGCACGGTGCCTGCCAGTGCCTTGTCCACGGCCAGTTGCACCAGCTTGGCGGCGTCCAATCGGTGCACGGCCGGCCAGCGGTTCAACCCCTCGCCTAGATATCCCGAGATCCCGCGCTCCCGCGCAATGCGCGACAGCACCGCGACAAACCCGTGGTCTCCCCCTGCGCCATGTACGGTCGGTGCAAACCGCACCACCATGCCGCGTACGCCACGATCAGCTAACCCGAGGGTATAGGCCGCGTTGGCCATACGTGGATGCACCGCCGGATCGGGCCTGTCCCGCTCCGTTCCCACCCGTCCCGGAGGCAACCCCAGTGTGCCCGACGCAACGAGCAAGGGGCCACCCGTGCCGGCGAGCACATCAGCAAAGGTTTCGATCGCGGCCCGGTCCGTGCGAGCCGCAACATCCATCTTTGAAAAGTCGTGGACATAGCCCAGATGGACGACACCCTCCACCTCTGCGGCGATGGCGCGAAGACCTTCAAGATCCTCTAGCGTGCCACGCACGACCTCGGCACCAAGAGCGGCAACCTTTGCGGCGGCTTCATCGGAGCGTGCCAAGCCAAGTACATGATGGCCTGCGGCCAAGAGTTCGGAGACGCTGGCCGAGCCAATCCAACCCGACGCGCCAGTAACCAGAATTCGCATGACAGTCCTTTCAGGGAGTGATGACAGTAAATGACATCAGTGTAGGTCTATGATGTCACACTGTGTCAACACTTTGAGAAACCCTGATGGGACGCTGGGAACCCGATGCCGTGGGGCGACTGCGCGCTGCCGCACTGGATCTTTTTGTCGAGCGCGGCTATGAGCAGACGACGGTGGCGGAAATTGCCGATCGCGCCGGCCTGACCGCACGGACGTTCTTCCGATACTTTCCCGATAAGCGGGAAGTGTTGTTCCAGGGCGCCGAGCGGTTGCAGCAAACCATGGTCGAGGCCCTTCTGGCTGCACCGTCGCGGGCGACGTCCATGGAGGCGGCGGCCGCGGCGATTCGCGCTGCGGGACAGTACTTTGGGGATATCCGGGACTTCGCCCGCCGTCGTCGCGACGTCATCGCGGCAAACGGGGAGTTACGTGAGCGCGAGTTGATCAAGCTGGCCGCGCTGGCAGACGCGCTTGCCGACGCGTTGGGTCGGCGCGGTGCGGCGGCAGTCGACGCACGTCTTGCCGCTGAGACGGGCATGGTGGTCTTTCGCATGACCTTTGAACAGTGGGTCGCGATCGGTGAGCGCCGCGGATTCGTCACGATTGCGCATGACATGCTGCGGCGCCTTGGCGATCTGGCAACACATGCATAAAACGCCCAAGTAAGCGGAGGTGTTGGCGCCGAGGCAAGATTGAGCCAGTTCAGGGCAATGTGCCGACCGGAGCATGTGCCATCGGAATCGGCCGGGTGTCCGAACCGGACTTTGCAAAATTGGCATCAAAGGCGGTTCAACGCGAAGTCGGTAGGGCGGCTCGCTTTGCACTCGGCAGCAACAAGTCAAGGGCGCTCGGAGTCGCCTATTCGGCCGCTGATGAGCTCGGCGACTGGCGCCTTGAGCATTGCGGCCGATCGACTCAGGGACGGCCCAACCGCCTGACTCGGGGTGCCGCAGTTCCGTATCGTTCGAGCAGGCACAGAAGGCTCAGGCCGGTGTCCACCGCAGCCCAACACCGGTTTTCTTCCCGCGATTCCGTCGACCTAGAGCCAACGGGCCGCGGCGTCGCCGGTATCCGGCGGCGAGGTATTGAAGGCGATGGAGGCATTGGGCGCGGCCTTGTGCACGGCATTGATCAATCGCTCGAACAGCAGCAAGCTTGCCGGCGGCAGGCGGATGCCACCTCCGATCACCACGCAGTCGTACAAAGTGCGCGCAAGCTGGAGCTCGAGCGCTTGCGTCGCGGATTCGTCGGGATGGACTAGGCAGAGATCGGCATGCCACCCCCGATCTGTCATCTGCTGCATGCCGACGGCAATGCCGGCGTGGATCTTGGCGGCGTCGAACCCGCGCGGCAATGCAGGATCCGAAAAATCGACCGTCTCCGGCACTTGGCCGACGAACAGGACCTTCTTGGTTTTCGATTGGTTCATCATGAACTCCTGTTTTTCATTCGTGGATGCGAATTCGCATTACGCCTGCCAACTCTGCGCAGTCTCGGCTGCAAAGTCGCGGTAGCTGCGCGGCGGTCGGCCCAGTAACGTCGTCAGACGGTCGAGATCCTCCGGGGTCGCCACCGCGCCATCACGCTGGTAGCGACCCATCATGGCCCGCATGTCGTACGCGATCCAGGCTGGCGCACGCGACTTCATGTTCGCCTCGAAGGCATCGAGGTCGTTGCCGGCATAGCGCACGTCGCGCCCGAGCACCTCAGACCAGAGCGCGGCCAGGGAGGTGCCGGTGAGTGCGTCGGGACCCGAGAGTTCATAGACCACGCGCGGCAGCGCAGTGTCCGCATCGTCGCGCCTCAGGATTTCCAGCACGGCGGCATCGGCAATGTCTCGCACGTCGACCATCGAGACGCCGAGATCGCCCACCGGAGAGACATAGAGCCCGGCTTTCCGCAGCGCATCCTTCTGCAGCACGTCGTTCTGGAAAAAGTAGGACGGGCGAAGGATCGTTGCCGGAAGATTCATCTCCTCGATCATGCGCTCCGCGGCATGTTTCGCCGTGAAATGCGACACATCGGTGTACTGGGCGGCGCGGGTCACCGATAGGTAGACGATGCCCTGGACGCCGGCCTCGTGCGCCAGCCCGAGGGTATTGATGGCCTGCGTGAGTTCATCCGGTGCATTGCTGACCAGCAGGAAGAGGGTCTTCACGCCGACTAGCGCTGCTCGCATCGCATCGGCGTCCAGCAGGTCGCCCTTGAGGGCAAGCACGCCAGGAGGAAAACTGGACTTGCCCGGAGAACGGCTGAGGGCCCGGATGACGCGACCGCTACGGGCAAGTTGGTCGACGACTTGAGCGCCGATTCGCCCGGTGCTGCCGGTGACGAGAATGGTCATGGTGTGCTCCTAAGTGATCGCGCCAAGGGCGGCGCGCTGGTTGATGGCGCCTGACTCACAATCCCGTACGGGGCGCCTGGACGAACCATAGATCGTTCCGCATTCGGCGCATAGCCACTAAAATTCATACATATCATCTCGAAAATGGAACATCGATGAACTTGGCCGCCCTGTCGAACTTCAACCTCGTTGCCACACATGGAGGGTTCGGAAAAGCCAGCCGCGCAACTGGCCAGGCCAAGGCGACACTGTCTCGCCGGGTTCGCGAACTCGAAGAAGACCTGGGCGTCCGGTTGATCGAGCGAGGTACGCGCACGCTGCGGCTGACCGACGAGGGTGCCCTGCTCCATGCGCGCACACAAAGCCAGATCGGAGAACTTGCCGAAGCCCTTCAGGACGTGAAGTCGGGACTGGAGCACCCGAGCGGCCGACTGCGCGTCAGTGCCCCGATTCTGTTCGCGCACGTCACGCTCGGGCCTCTGGCGGCCGCTTTCGCCGCGGCGTTTCCGGACGTCATCCTGGAGGTGACCGCCGAGGACAAGTTCGTCGACCTGGTCTCGGACGACGTAGACGTCGTCATCCGAGCGAATCCAAAGCCTGACACCGAGTTGGTCGGCCGATGCTTTTTGCGAAATCGAATGGTGCTGGTCGCGCCGACCGGCATGCTCCCGCCTCCTCGCGACAACCACGCACACGCCCGGATCGTGATCCCGGCGGTGACACGCACGGGCAGCACCGAGCATGAAATCTGGACGGTCACGGACCCAGTCGACGGCCATGAGCGGGTGTTTCTCCCGAAGGCCGTGCTCAAGCTCTCTTCTCCCCTGTCGATCCGCGATGCGATTCGAGCCGGCGCCGGCGTGGGCTTCGTGCCGCAGACGATTGCGGCCGACGAGATCGCCGCTGGCCGCCTCGTCAGTTGGGGCTTTTCCATCGAGCCGCCCATCGAGGCCTGGGCCTTGCACGCGTCACGTCGCCTCGTCAGCCCGAAGGTCTCGGCGTTCGTGAATTTCGTCTGCGAATACTTTCAGGTCAGCGCAGGACGAGAGGCGTAGTGCGGAGCGATTCGCCGGCGGGAGAGTTCGCGGGTCGACCGAGCAGGCGGTTGCCTATCCGAAGGGAGGGAAGGAGCCGCTCGCGCGACCTTGGTGCGGTGACTGAAACGTTGCGCGCAGTGGTCGCCGACGCCGGCTGTGGCCAACGCCCGCTCTGGCCGACGCGCCGTCGCCCGACCAAGGACTGGTCGTCGGCCTGAGCGGACTCTCGCCGGATTCCACCTAGTGGCCGGTCCCGACCCTAAGGCGACATTGGCGAACGTCCGCTTCCTGGCAAACTGATCACCGACGCCAGCGCTCAGCCGCTGCCGGAACCGTCGCCAACCGGTGGCGAAAGCCCAGGCGCGCCAGTGAGTCCAGGAGTCCGTTGTAGCGCTACGTCAGGTGGTGCGCTCCGAAAGTTTGCTCTCGTGGATTTCCATGTAAGCCAATGAATCTGTCTTGCGTTCTGAATAAGAGAGGATTTCGACGGCTCGCGTGAATTGCGGCCCGTCGGTAGCCAACGTGTGGTATTCGCCCTCTTCGCCGCAGAGATCAAGGCCGGTCTGCTGACGAATTACGCGGAGTTCCGCAATTGCCTGCTCATCCAACTCCCGACCGATCCAACCTCCTTCCAACCAGTGCGTGTCGACGCACGAAAAACGCACCTTCAATTTCCTGTCGAGCATCTGTTGGAGCAGACCCAGTCGGTCACGCCCCCACAAAGGCCGATGCACGTGCATTCCAATGCGATGCCCCCGCTCGCAAATCCAATTCGGGTTGCCGTTAACCTCTGCGATGTCCCCGGTGATGACCGCGGTGACGTTCATTTCGTCGCGCAACCAGCGAAGCTGCGTTTCGTATGATTCGTCGAATGGCTCGCGAACAGTCAAAATACAGTGCGGTAGCGCGAGCGCCTCGGCCTGAAGTGCAATAAACGGCAGGGGGTGTGCCAGAAACCCCGCGTCTGGCGGCGCAAAAGTGGCTAGACAGCAAACGTGGTAGCCGTTCTCTGTGGCCTCGGACAACGCCAGCGAAGAATCCTTCCCGCCCGTCCAGAGCATCGCACTGCGTTGTGCATAGGATTGCTGACTGACTGATGTTGCTGGCATGGGGTCAGCGGCTTGCTGCAGCCGGGCGACTTAGCAAGCGTTCGTACCGATCACCGTCGATGGTGCCACCTTTGAGCGCCCAAACGACAGCGTCCACTCTATCGGCGCCCCAGAACAGCTCGCCTCGCAGTCGAAACGTGGGCACACCGAAAATTCCAGCATCGATCGCCTCTTGAGTAACGCTACGCAGGCGTTGTTTGACCTCCGACGTCGCTGATGCGGCGCGTATCGCATGAGCATCGAAACCGCTCTCTGTCAGCACCGTTGAAAGACTGTCGGGGTCGGCGACGTCGATGCCTTCGGACCACACCGCCGCCAGCAATCGACGGGTCAATGCAAGTCGTTGCTCCTCACCTTCGACGGCGAGAACCGCACGTAGGGCGGCTAACGGATTAAACGGGTGATAGGGCGGCCCGCGAAATGGCAGGTTTAATCGTTGAGCCTGGCGCATCACGTCCCGGAACACGTACGCGCGTTTGGCGGGTACTTCGGCTGGCCCTTTCGTGCCGTGCGCATTGAGCAACGCCGCCAGCAATATGGGGCGACACGTGATACACCCGCCAGCCACGGTCACCCTGGCGATCTGCTCCACAGCCAACCACGCGTAGGGGCTGACCGGATCGAAATAAAACTCGACAGTCGTAGATGTCATGGCGATTCGGCGAGACATTCACGCTCGCGGACGTAGAAAAGTGACCCTTGAATGATCGCATGATCGTGCACCGTCGCAAAGCGACGTAGCTGATCGGCGAGGGTGTTGCGTATCCAGGTCAACACTTGCCTATACCGGGTCGCCGGTAGCAGCGCCGCCCGGAGTGTGTGATGCGCGATTGGTAACGGCTTTCAACGTCCGCTATCTGGCAACCTGATAGAGGCCGCGACTGGCTCCTGTTGGCCGAGACCTGCCCTTGATTCGTTAGACCCGGAGGACCGCTTTGGCCGAGCAGCGGTCAGTGACCGCAACGCAAGGGGACTGTACGCCCATCCTTATGTGGTTAGTTGGCGTGTGTGCCCGGTACAGCGACGTTCCCGCAGATAGGTCGACGTGTGTCATCCCACGAAGCCCGAAGCGATTGACTCCAGATAGCGCACGGCATCGTCGGCCCGGCCCGCACTCACCAACTGCAACAAGGTCTTGTGCTCGAAGGAGGGGATCGGCTCATTCTTGACAAGAAAGATGGCCCGCGTGCTGTCCGGCTGGACTTCCATGGCCGCCACTAAAACGCGCATCAAATCACGCAATGCTGCTTGCAGCCTCGGCGACTCCGGGTGCGTGCGCAGGGTGTTCCGGT
>NZ_JBYCKI010000265.1:0-13050 GCF_057473305.1 Thiomonas sp. TH-17 | reverse complement strand
CTGGCGCAGCGCTACCCGGGCTATGGTTTCGAGCGCCACAGCGGCTACGGCACGGCGGCGCACCGCGCGGCATTGCTTACACTGGGGCCCTGCGCCGCACATCGCCGCAGCTTTGCCCCTATCCGCCGCCTGTTGGCTCAGTCTATTCGCCCTCCCACGTTGAAGGACGTCGTGTCGTGAAGCGCATTACCTCGGCTGAAAACCCGCTGATCAAAACCCTGCGCAGCCTGTCCACCGAACCGGGCGCGGTGCGCAAGCTCGGCCAGGTCTGGCTGGAAGGCATTCACCTCATCGAAGCCGCGCTCGCCGCAGGCCATGCCGCCGAGCCGCTGATCACCACCGATACAGGCTTGCTCGACCCGGAAATCGCTGCGTTGGTCGAGCGCGTCGGCACCACACAGACGGTGGTCTTGCATCAGGCCCTGTTCAACTGGATCACCGCGGTGGAGAACGGCCCGCCGGTGGGTATGCTGATCGCCCGTCCCAAGTCGTCCAAGCCCCGTCCGGGCAGCGCGCTCATCCTCGACCGGGTGCAGGACGCCGGCAATGTGGGCACCATGTTGCGCACCGCCGCGGCGTCGGGCTGCGGCGCGGTGTATCTGCTGCGGGGTTGCGCCGGCGTGTGGTCGCCCAAAGTACTGCGCTCGGCCATGGGCGCGCACTTCGTCATTCCGGTGTTCGAAGATCCGCCCTGGGAGCAGGTGCTCAACATCGTGCCGCGCCCGATCTATGCCACGCACATGCAGGCTGACACGGTGTTGTACGAACTTGATTTGAAGGAGCCCGTGACCTGGATCTTCGGCAACGAAGGGCAGGGTATTTCAGATGCGCTGGTCGCCAAGTGTTCCGCGCTGGTGCGCATTCCCCAGGCCGATGGCGTGGAGTCGCTCAACGTCGCGGCGTCGGCGGCGATCTGCCTCTACGAGGGCGTGCGGCAGTCTCAGTTCAGCAAGCCGCCGGGCTGAGGCTCGTTTCGTTTCAGGCTGCGGGCTTGCGCAGCAACGCCAGCGACAGCGACTGGGCCGAGGCCCAGACCCGGCCACCCAGACTCATGTGGGTGACGTGGAGCTTGACTTCATTTTCGGCGGCCATTTTTTTCAGCGCCTGCATTTCGGGCCAGTCGCGCAGCTCGCGAATGCTGCCATCGAAGCTGAGCTGAATCACCGGGGCGGCAAGCGCGTTTGTCCAGATGGCTTGCGCCGCCGCGTCGATCACCCGCGACGCAGCCGACTTCCATTTGCTCGTCCGCGCTTCCAGACCGAACTCCCCGGCCTTGCAACTCAGCACCGGATAGCGGTGCATGATTTGCGTCAGGCGCGTGCTGCAGGCCTGCACCCAGGGAGACAGATCGGGATGCTCAAGCCGCCCCAGCGTGAAGGCGACATCGGCGGGATGACCTGGCGCCAGCCACACCTCGGTCTGGTCGGCCAGCGTTTGGGCCAGTCGCCGAAGCCCCGGGATATCGCCCATGCGCATCTCGGGAGAGTTCAGCAACAGGCGCGCCTGCAGGGCCGGGCCGCTCAGCAGCGAACGGGTGTTGATGACCTCCAGGGCATAGTCGGGCCGGAGGTGGCGTTCGCGGCGCAGGTGGGTGATTTCGTCCTGATGGTCTTTGAACATCTGCTCCACGCTGCGGCTGGCCTCCACCAGAGCGGGGTGGGTGGCGAGCAGCAACAGCCGGTCGAAGTTGAGCGCCAGATGCGGGTGCATGCGGTAGCTCAGCGCCTCGACGGAGGGCGCGCTGACCTCGGCGCTGCGGATGCGCTCGTGGCTGAGCTGGCGCGACACGGTGCGGACTTCCGCCGTCCCTTTGTCCAGCAGCGTTCGGCCCGGCCACTGGATGGTCAGCGGCAGAATGCGCACCCGCCGGTCCGCCGCCATCGTGCCCGACAGATCGGTGCCGGCATCGACCATCAGCCCGGTGAGTGGAATCTGCGCCCGGTCGGGGTCAATGGGCAGCGCTTCTTCGCGTTCGGGAATTTTTTGCTGGGTCGAGGCGAACCCCAGTAGGTAGGCGTTTTTATCGTCGTCGTGCATGGCGGGTAGCGCTCAATATTCCAGCCGATCCGGGCGGATCTGCTGCAGGATGGTGGTGGCGATCTCTTCGATGGACTTGTGTGTGGACGACAACCAGCGGATGCCCTCGCGCCGCATGAGTTTTTCCGCCTCACTCACTTCATAGCGGCAGTTGTCGAGCGCCGCGTAACGGCTGTTGGGCCGCCGCTCGGTGCGGATCTCGCTGAGCCGCTCGGGGGTGATGGACAGCCCGAACAGTTTGTGCCGCAAACCGTTCAGCCCGTCGGGCAGGCTCATGCGTTCGAAATCGTCGGGAATGAGCGGATAGTTCGCCGCCCTCACGCCATGCTGCATGGCGAGATAGAGCGAGGTGGGTGTTTTGCCGCAACGCGACACGCCCACCAGAATGACTTCGGCCTCGGTCAGGTTGCGGGTGGACTGGCCGTCATCGTGCATGAGCGAAAAATTGATCGCGTCGATGCGGTTGTGATACTGCGGGCTGTAGGCCGCATCGGAAAATCGCCCGATGCGATGGTTCGATTTGGCGCCGAACGCCACTTCGAGCGGTTGCACGAAGCTGTTGAACATATCGAGCACCAGCGCGCGGGCGCCCTGAATGATGTCGAGCACATCCGGATGCACCAGGGTGACGAAGACGATCGGCGGCTTACCCTCGACGCGTTCGACCTCGTTGATGCGCTCGACCGCATGCACCGCTTTCTCCACCGTATCGACAAACGGCAGACGAATGCGGTGTGGCTGCACGTCGAATTGCGCCAGGATGGAGTTGCCGAAGGTCTCGGCAGCGATTCCGGTGCCGTCCGAGACGAAAAAGACCGAGCGGTTAGGCATGTGTCAGCGTTCAAAACCTAGAATGAGCCGCATTGTCAGTGTGACTTGCGAAGACGGTGATACCAACTCGAACAAGACATGTCATTTTCGCCACAGATCACGCCGAGCCCGGTTTTTTCATTCTATGAAGGACTTTCATCATGACCCAGCAAAACACCGCCCACAGCGGCAATGAGCTCATTTTGCAGCTCGATGATGTGCGAATGAGCGACATCGATCAAGTTGGCGGCAAGAACGCGTCGCTTGGAGAAATGATCAGCCAGCTCTCCGGCAGCGGGGTGCGGGTTCCGGGTGGGTTCGCCACCACGGCGCACGCCTTCCGGCAGTTCCTGCGCAGCGGCGGGCTGGAGGGGCGCATCGAGGCGATGCTCGCAGAACTGGACGCCGACGATGTGCGGGCCCTGGAGCGCTGCGGCGCGCAAATCCGCCAGTGGGTGATCGAAACGCCGTTTCCGGCCGATCTGGAGCAGGCCATCCGCAGCGCCTATGCCGATCTCACTGCGGGCAATCCAGAGGCTTCGTTCGCTGTGCGGTCTTCAGCCACGGCGGAAGATTTGCCCGACGCTTCGTTCGCCGGGCAGCAGGAAAGCTATCTGAACGTGAGCGGCATCGACGCGGTGCTCGAAAAAATCAAGCACGTCTTTGCCTCGCTCTACAACGACCGGGCGATTTCCTATCGGGTGCACAAAGGTTTTGTGCACAGCGATGTGGCGCTATCGGCCGGTGTGCAGCGCATGGTGCGCAGCGACAAGGCAGTGTCCGGCGTGATGTTCACGCTCGACACCGAGTCGGGCTTTCCGGATGTGGTGTTCATCACCGCGTCCTACGGCTTGGGCGAAACGGTGGTGCAGGGGGCGGTGAATCCCGATGAGTTTTACGTGTTCAAGCCCACGCTCAAGGCGGGCAAGGAGGCGGTGATTCGCCGCAATCTCGGCTCCAAACTGATCCGCATGGAGTTTGCGCCGGCAGGTTCGCCGCATCTGGTGCAGACGGTCGACACTCCCTCCGAACTGCGCAACCGCTACTGCCTGACCGATGACGAGGCGCAGGAGCTGGCGCGCTTTGCCATGACCATCGAGGCGCATTACCAGCGCCCCATGGATATCGAGTGGGGCAAGGACGGCATCGACGGTCACCTGTACATCCTGCAGGCGCGCCCCGAGACGGTGAAATCCAATGGGCACACGCGTACCGAACAGCGCTACACGCTCAAGGGCAAGGGCGCCGTGCTGGTCACGGGTCGCGCCATCGGTCAGAAAATCGGCGCCGGGCCGGTGCGGGTGGTGCATTCCATCACCGATATGCACCTCGTTCAGGCGGGCGATGTGCTGGTTACCGACATGACCGACCCGAACTGGGAGCCGGTGATGAAAAAGGCTTCGGCCATCGTCACCAACCGCGGGGGGCGCACCTGCCACGCCGCCATCATTGCCCGTGAGCTCGGCATTCCCGCCGTGGTCGGCTGCGGGCATGCGACCGACGTGCTCAAGGATGACATGCTGGTCACGGTGTCCTGCGCGCAGGGCGATACCGGCCAGATCTACGACGGCCTGCTCGAAACCGAAGTGACCGAAGTCGCCCGCGGTGCCATGCCCGAGGTGCCGACGAAGATCATGATGAACGTGGGCAATCCGACCCTGGCCTTCGATTTTTCGCAGGTGCCCAACCAGGGCGTGGGTCTGGCGCGGCTGGAGTTCATCATCAACAACAATATCGGCGTGCATCCCCGCGCGGTGCTCGAATATCCGAATATCGACTCCGATCTGAAGAAGGCGGTGGAGAGCGTGGCGCGCGGCCATGTCAGCCCGCGCGCGTTTTATGTGGACAAGCTGGCCGAAGGAATCGCCACCATTGCCGCGGCGTTCTATCCCAAGCCCGTCATCGTGCGCTTGTCTGACTTCAAGTCCAACGAGTACAAAAAGCTCATCGGCGGCTCGCGCTATGAGCCGGATGAAGAAAACCCCATGCTGGGTTTCCGCGGAGCGTCGCGCTATGTCTCGCCCGATTTTGCCCAGAGCTTCGAGATGGAGTGCGTCGCCCTCAAGCGCGTGCGCGAACAGATGGGTCTGGACAACGTCGAGATCATGGTGCCCTTCGTTCGCACGCTTGGTGAGGCTGAGGGCGTCATCAATCTGCTGGGCCGTCACGGCCTCAAGCGTGGCGAAAACGACCTGCGCGTCATCATGATGTGCGAAGTGCCGTCGAACGCCGTGCTGGCCAAGGACTTCCTGCAGTATTTCGATGGCTTCTCCATTGGCTCCAACGATCTAACCCAACTCACCCTGGGGCTGGACCGCGACTCCGGCCTGGTGGCGCAGGCTTTCGATGAACGCGATCCGGCGGTGAAGGTGCTGCTGGCGCAAGCCATTGCCGCCTGCCGCGCCGAGGGCAAGTATGTGGGCATCTGCGGTCAGGGGCCGTCCGATCACCCCGATCTGGCGCAATGGCTGATGGAGCAGGGCATCTCGTCGATCTCGCTCAATCCCGACACCGTAATCGCAACCTGGCAACGTTTGGCGAAACATTGAGACGCTAAAGACGATTCGTCTATAATGCTCGGTTCCTTGCCGCACCGGTTGTGCCTGAATTGACGCTTTTTGCGCTCCGGGCGGCTTCTATCCACAAGGACAGCGCGTAGGCCTCACCCTAAGGGGGGCTGCGCCCTGCCGCATTTGAAGGAATCTGCATGCGTCACTATGAGATTGTGTTGATTTTCCACCCGGATCAAAGCGAGCAAGTGCCCGCGATGATCGAGCGCTACAAGAGCGCCGTGACCGCCAAGGCGGGCCAGATCCACCGGGTTGAAGACTGGGGCCGCCGCCAACTGGCCTATCCCATTCAGAAGCTTGCCAAGGCGCATTACGCCTGCATGAATATCGAGTGCGACCTGGAAACCCTGCGCGAACTCGAGCACAGCTTCAAGTTCAACGATGCCGTGCTGCGCAGCCTGGTGATCAAGACGGACAAGGCCGAAACCGCGCCTTCCGTCATGATGAAGCAGGTCGAGCGCGATGAGGCTCGCAAGGCACAGCAGGAGCAAACGGCCTGAAAAGCGGCCTGATCAATCGGCTCGAACTTCAGGGCGTTTTGGCCGAGCGGGGCGAACTCCGCTACACGCCGGCCGGAATCGAAGCACTGGATTTTGTGTTGCAGCATCAATCAACCCAGTCCGAGGCAGACATGCCTTGCGAAGTGCAGCTTCAGATCGGCTGCGTCGGGTTTGGAAAGATCGCTCACGAAATGCACCGCCTCAGCCCTGGAGTTCTGTTGCAAGTTTCCGGTTTTTTGCGTGCATCGCGTCGCGGCTCGCGCCAGATGAAGTTGCACGTCACACAATACATTGAGGTTTGAATCATGGCACCACCACGCAAATTCGACAAAAAGAACGACCCGAAGCGCCGTCGCAACCAGCAATCGTCGCTGTTCAAGCGCAAGCGCTTCTGCCGCTTCACCGTCGCCAAGGTTGAGCAAATCGACTACAAAGATGTCGACGTGCTCAAGGATCTGATCGCGGAAAACGCCCGCATCATTCCCGCCCGCCTGACCGGCACCAGCGCGCACTACCAGCGCCAGCTCAACACCGCCATCAAGCGTGCGCGCTTTCTGGCGTTGCTGCCCTACACCGACCTGCACAAGGGCTAATCCGGGGACGACATCATGCAAATCATTCTTCTTGAAAAAGTTTTGAACGTCGGCAATCTGGGTGACGTGGTCAAGGTCAAGGACGGCTACGCCCGCAACTTCCTGATCCCCAAGAAAATGGCGCGTCGTGCCACGGCTGCTGCCCTGGCGGAGTTCGAGGCGCGCCGCGCCGAGATGGAAAAGCTCGCCGCTGAAAAGCTGGCTCAGGCGCAGGCCGCTGGCGAAAAGCTGGGTGGTCTGGTTATCACCCTGGTGCAGAAAGCCGGCGTGGATGGCCGCTTGTTCGGCTCCGTGACCCACGGCGACGTGGCGGATGCCCTGGCCAAGCAAGGCATCGAAGTGAACAAGTCGCAGGTTCGCTTCCCGGCGGGCCACGTCAAGACCACGGGTGAGCATCCGGTTTCGATCGCCCTGCATACCGATGTCGTTTCCGACATCACCCTGCAGGTCAAAGCCGAAGCGATGTGATCGCGGGGTTTTTTGCGCTTGATCGCGCTTGATACAAGGGCCGCGAATGCGGCCCTTGTTGTCTCTGCTTCGTTTCTGGTTTGTGCCGCCGTGTGCGGCACAATGCCAAGTCGCTTTTTATTTTTGGATGGCATTTGCCGCCGACCGCCATGCAAGACCAAGCCCTTGACGCCATTCGCACCCCGCCGCACTCCATCGAGGCAGAGCAGTCGGTGCTGGGCGGGCTGCTGCTCGACAACCAGGCCTTCGACAAAGTGGCCGATTTGCTGGTGGCTGCGCAGTTTTACCGGTTCGAGCACCGAGCGATTTTCCAGGCCATCGCCGACCTGATCAATCTGAGCAAGCCGGCCGACGTGATCACCGTGCTGGAGGCGTTGCAATCCATCGGCAAGCACGAGGAATGCGGCGGGCTGCCCTATCTGAATTCGTTGGCGCAGTGCGTGCCCAGCGCCGCGAACATCCGCCGTTATGCCGAGATCGTGCGCGAGCGCGCGGTGCTGCGCCAACTGGTGACGATCAGCGACGATATTGCGCAGAATGCGCTCAACCCGCAAGGGCGGGGGGTGCAGCAGATTCTCGACGAGGCCGAGTCGCGCATCTTCGCCATCTCGGAGGAGGGGGCCAAGTCCGCCGCGGGCTTCCAGTCGATGAAGGGTCTGCTGGGCGAACTGCTCAAGCGGGTCAGCGAACTGGCCGAACGCGGCGGTGCCGATACCACCGGCGTGCCCACGGGCTTTGCCGATCTGGACCGGATGACCGCGGGTCTGCAGCCAGGCGATCTGGTCATCGTCGCCGGTCGTCCTTCGATGGGCAAGACGGCGTTCTCGCTGAACATCGCCGAACATGTGGCCATCAACGAACAACTGCCGGTGGCGGTGTTCAGTATGGAAATGGGCGCGTCGCAGTTGGTGTTGCGCGTGGTGGGTTCGATGGGCCGGATCGACCAGAGCCATCTGCGTACCGGCCAACTCTCCGAGGACGAGTGGACGCGGCTGCCCGAAACCATCGAGCGCTTGCAAGACGTGCACATGCACATCGATGAAACCCCGGCGCTCAATCCGCTGGAACTGCGGGCGCGTTCGCGGCGTCTGGCCCGTCAGTTCGGCGGGCGGCTGGGTTTGATCGTGGTCGATTACCTGCAGCTCATGTCGTCGTCGCGAGACGGCGAGAACCGCGCCACTGAAATCTCCGAGATTTCACGCTCGCTCAAGGCTCTGGCCAAGGAACTGCATTGCCCGGTGATTGCCCTGTCCCAGCTCAATCGCGACCTCGAAAAGCGCACCGACAAACGACCGGTGATGAGCGATCTGCGTGAATCGGGCGCCATCGAGCAGGATGCCGACGTGATCCTGTTCATCTACCGCGACGAGGTCTACAACAAAGACTCGAAAGACGCGGGGGTGGCTGAAGTCATCATCGGCAAACAGCGTAACGGGCCGATCGGCGTGGTGCATCTCGCCTTCCTCAAACCTCTGACGCGGTTTGAAAACCTGACGCGCGAATTCTGATCGCGCGCCAGCTTCTCCCGCGCTTACAGCACTTCGCTGGCATAGTCGGCCAGACGGCTGCGCTCGCCTCTGGCCAGAGTGACGTGGCCACTGTGGCCCCAGCCCTTGAAACGATCCACCACAAAAGTCATGCCTGAGCTACCTTCGGTGAGGTAGGGCGTATCGATCTGCGCGATATTGCCCATGCACACCAGCTTGGTGCCGGGGCCCGCGCGGGTGATGAGGGTTTTCATCTGCTTGGGCGTGAGATTCTGGGCCTCGTCGATGATGACGTACTTGTTGAGAAACGTGCGGCCCCGCATGAAGTTCATGCTTTTGATCTTGATCTTGGAGCGGATGAGATCTTGCGTGGCGGCCCGGCCCCACTCGCCGCCGGAGTTGCCCCCTTCGCTCTGATTGAGCACTTCGAGGTTGTCGTCGAGCGCGCCCATCCAGGGGCCCATTTTTTCTTCTTCGGTGCCCGGTAGGTAGCCGATGTCTTCGCCCACGGGAACGGTCACGCGGGTCACAATGATTTCGTTATACCGCCGGGCGTCCAGCACCTGAGACAGGCCCGCGGCCAGCGCGAGCAGGGTCTTGCCGGTACCGGCCTGTCCCGCCAGGGTGACGAAATCCACATCCGGGTCCATCAGCAGGTTGAGGGCGAAGTTCTGTTCGCGGTTGCGCGCCGTGACGCCCCAGATGGCGTTTTTCTGGTGCGTATGGTCGCGCATGACCTGCAGCACGGCGGTGTTCGCGCGGATTTCCTTCACCCGCGCGTAAAGCGGCGGGGCGCTGCCGCTCTCCCAATAAACCGCCTGATTGACCAGCATCTGCGCGACGAACTTGCCCTGCACCCGGTAGAAGGTGTTGCCGCCCTGCTGCCAGCTTTCCACTGACTTGGCCTGCCGGTCCCAAAAATCTGGCGGCAGCACCATCATGCCGGTGTAGAGCAGATCGGCGTCGTCGAGCGTCTTGTCGTTGGCGTAATCCTCGGCATGCAACCCCAGGGCGCGGGCTTTCACGCGCATATTGATGTCCTTGGACACCAGCACCACGGGCCGCTCAGTATGGATGTGCGTGAGGTCTTGCAGCACCGCCAGGATCTGATTGTCCGCCTTGCCCTGAGGCAAGGCGATGGGCAGCTCGACATCGTGCGCGCGGGTCTGGAAGAACAGGCGTCCCTTGGCCTCCGCATGGCCGGTGCGATTCAGTGCGATACCCTGGTCGATGCCGCTGCCAGTGTCGGCCACCAGGGCATCGAGCTCGCGGCTGACCTGGCGGCCATTGCGCGCCACTTCTGAGAGGCCCTTTTTGTGCGCGTCCAGTTCTTCCAGCGTGACCATCGGCAGATAGATGTCGTGCTCTTCAAAGCGGTAGAGCGACATCGGGTCGTGCAGCAGCACATTGGTGTCGAGGACGAAGAGCTTGGCGGGTTGCTGGGCAAGGGGCGCTCGCTTGGGCTGCACCGCTTTCTGGGCGGGACGATCCGCCGCAGCCGGGACGGCCTCACGCGGTATCGGCTGGCGTGTTTGGCGCGTGGATGCCACGGGCTGCGCCGCCGCCGGTACAACTGCGACAGTCGGCGCGGTCTCTTGAGACATTGGGTGGGTCTTGTCGCGCGCCGTGGTCTTTCGTGAAGAGGGGGGCGTCTGTGTGGCCGACGGAGCAGCTTGGGTCAGCAGGCTGCCCATGGACTTGGGTGGGGGAGGCAGGGGCATGAGGCGTATGGATAGTCTTGCAGACGTGGGAAGGGGATGGATGCTGATTCAGGGGTGGATAGAAAACCGAACCGCAACAAAAAACCGCTGTCCATCGTGAGACGGTACAGCGGCTTTCACATAGTTGGCCACCTCAGGATGAGAGGAGCGCCTGCTGTCGATGCAGAGCATGCGCAACCCGCCTTGAGGGCACAGAGTGCTGCGGAGTCTGATGTTCAAAACAAAGCGCCGCGTTGGGGTGATTGGGGTTCAGAGTTTCTGGATGACGTCGAGTACTTCGTCAACGTGTCCAGCGACTTTGATCCCGCGCCATTCCTGCCGCAGGATGCCATCAGCATCGATGACGAAGGTGCTGCGCTCGATGCCCTTGACCTTCTTGCCATACATGATCTTGTTCTTCACCACGCCGAACATGTGGCAGAGCTTTTCTTCCGTATCGGCGATCAGGTCGAACGGCAGTTCGAGGTGCTCCTTGAACTTTTCGTGCGACAGCAGGTTGTCGCGCGAGATGCCGAAAATCACGGCATTGGCCTGCTCAAAGGCTTCGAAGTTGTCGCGGAAGTGCATGGACTCGGTGGTGCAACCGGGTGTCATGTCCTTGGGGTAGAAGTAGAGAACAATTTTTTTGCCCAGATAGTTTTTCGGGCTGAATTGCACGCCACTGGTGGCGGCGGCTTCGAAATCGGGAACCACTTTATTCAAGACCAAAGCCATGAAGTCTCCTGCTGGGCTGCTGCATCGTTTCTCCTCGTTCTGATCAGTTATGAATACTGCTGAGGGAAACGGAAGGACGTAAAAGCCTCATTTTATCTTGCCGCGCGAACCAGGGCCGATTCACGCTATTTCGTGTCGTTCCGCGCCGGTCCGATCATTCGATCATCAGCGCGGCCAGCACATGACGACCTTCGCCGGCCAGAATGTTGTAGGTACGACAGGCGGCGGCGGTGTCCATGACTTCCCAACCAATGCGGCGCGAGATGAGTTGGCGCATCAAGGCGGCGGGCAGTAGGTGCTGCTCTCGGCCCGTGCCAATCAGCACAACCTCGGGCAGCGGATCGAGCAGCAGGGCGTCGATGTGCGGGGGCAACAGCGCGCCGACATGCTCGGCGCCCCAGGGCTTAGGCGACTGCAGCGGGGCGAACACGCAGGCGCTGGTGTGGCGCACGCCGTTGACTTCGACGTAGCCCGGCCCGTAGGCGGAGACCATCTGCGTATCGGGGGAGAAGTCGGGCTGGAGTTTCATGACTGCGGGGGTGCGGGCCGTTACATCGGGCTCACGCTGGGCGGGCGTGGGGGAGCGGGCGGCGCAAACCGAGGGAAATGCAGGGGTTGAAGGCACAGATCAAGGTAAATTATAGGGTTCGCCCTCCGTATGGCGGGTGGGCGCGGGTCTGAATCCCCTACCCTGAAGAGATGTGCTCAGGATGAGGATCGGTTGCCAGGGTGGCAGCACGCACGGTGTTTGTGCGGACGCTTTTTGTAGGCTGAGAGTGAGGTGGTTGTGCGCGAATTCCGTAAGTCCGACAAGCTGGCCGATGTCTGTTACGACATCCGTGGTCCCGTGCTCGACAAGGCGCGGCAGATGGAAGAGGATGGTCAGCGGATCATCAAGCTCAATATCGGCAATCTGGCCGTGTTCGGCTTCGAGCCGCCCGACGAGATCGTGCAGGACATGATCCACAACCTGCCCAGTGCGGCGGGCTATACCGATTCCAAGGGCTTGTTTGCCCCGCGCAAGTCCATCGTGCATTACACGCAGGAGAAGGGCATTGCCGGGGTGGGCATCGACGATGTGTTCATCGGCAATGGCGCCTCTGAACTCATCAATATGAGTATGAACGCGCTGCTCAACAATGGCGACGAAGTGCTGATTCCCGCGCCGGACTACCCGCTCTACACGGCGTCGGTGGCGCTGTCGGGTGGCAAGCCGGTGCACTACATCTGCGACGAACAGTCGGATTGGTATCCGGACATTGCCGATATCCGCAGCAAGATCACGCCCAACACCCGGGCCATCGTGGTGATCAACCCCAACAACCCGACTGGGGCGCTGTACCCGCGCGAGTTGCTCGAAGAGATCGTGCAGGTGGCGCGTGAACATGAACTCATCGTGTTCGCCGACGAGATCTACGACAAGACGCTTTACGACGGCAACACGCACACCAGCATCGCCTCGCTGGCAGACGATGTGCTGTTCATCACCTTCAACGGCCTGTCGAAAAACTACCGTTCCTGCGGCTACCGCTCGGGCTGGATGGTGGTGTCGGGCAACAAACGTCATGCGCGCGACTACATCGAGGGGCTGACCATGCTGGCCTCGATGCGCCTGTGCGCCAATACGCCGGGCCAGCTGGCCATTCAGACCGCGCTGGGCGGCTATCAGAGCATCAAGGATCTGGTCGCGCCGCAAGGGCGTCTGACCAAACAGCGCGATCTGGCCTATGAACTGCTCACCCAGATTCCGGGTGTCAGCGTGGTGAAACCGAAAGCGGCTCTTTATATGTTCCCGCGGCTCGATCCCAAGATCTACCCCATCGCCGACGATCAACAGTTCGCCTATGACCTGCTGGCGCAGGAAAGGGTGCTGATCGTGCAGGGCACCGGCTTCAACTGGCCGCAGCCCGACCATTTCCGGCTCGTTTTTCTGCCCAATGCCGACGATCTGACGGAAGCCATCGGCCGCATCGCGCGCTTTCTTGAAACCCTCCGCAAGCGCAGCCGCGCGGCGGCCTGACTGCCTGACTTCCACTCCCGTCCTCTATGAAACCTTTACAGATTGCCCTTCTCGGCGCGGGCACCGTCGCCAGCGGTGTGGTCAAGGTGCTGGCGCGCAACCAGGAAGAGCTGCAGCGACGCGCCGGGCG
>NZ_JBYCKI010000264.1:0-2936 GCF_057473305.1 Thiomonas sp. TH-17 | reverse complement strand
GGGTGCTGATGCTGGCCCCGCCGGGCGATACGTCCGGCCCGCGCGATCTGCGCAGTCGCCACCTGATTTCCAGACTGAAACAGTCGGGCATCTTATCCGGCTCCGGGAAAAATACCTTGCGCGTGGTCTATGCCAGCACCTCGGGGGTGTATGGCAATTGCCAGGGCGAACAGGCGGCCGAGACGCGCCCGTGCCAACCGGAAACCGAACGCGCGCAACGCCGCTGCGATGCCGAGCGCCTCTGGCGCCGTGCCGGTGTGCAGCATCGCTGGCGCGTGGGCTTGCTGCGCATCCCGGGCATTTACGACGGCGGGTCGCGTTCGCCCAAGGGCCGACTGGAGCGCGGCCTGCCGGTGCTGACGCCCGCTGATGACGTTTACACCAACCACATTCACGCCGACGATCTGGCGCGGCTGTGTTTGCTGGCGCTCGAGCGCGCGGCGCCGGGGCGGGTCTATAACGTCTGCGACGACAGCACGCTGCGCATGGGCGACTACTTTGATCTCGCCGCCGATCTCTATGGTCTGCCTCGGCCGCAGCGCGTGGCCCGTGACCAGGCACAGGCATCGGGCCTGAGCCCGATGATGCTCAGTTTCATGCGCGAGTCGAGAAGACTGGACAACACGCGCATGAAAGCCGAACTCGGCACCCGCCTGCGCTACCCCGAGGTGTTGCTGGGGTTGCGTTCAGGCGAGGTTCGATAAGCCGACCGATTTCGCCGACCGATCCCGCCGATCAATGCGCCGGCGGATTGTTTTCCGGCAGTTGCAGCGTAGGCAGCGGGCGAGCGGTTTCCACCAGAATCAGCGGGCCATCGTCGAGCTTGGGCGCGGGCTTGCGTTCGCGCGGCACATGAATGGGCGCGGGTTGCGCGGCCAGTTCTTCCTGCACGCGGCGGATGGCGTCAGCATTCGACTGCACCCATTGCAGCCCGGCAGCCTGCGCCGTTGCCTGCAGAGCATCGACCGGCAGCGCATAGGCGGCAGCGGCCGGAGCGGGTGCGGGCTCGGCTGCGGACGTCGTTGCCGCAGTGGCTTTTTCAACCGCTTTGACGATCAGTGAGGACGACTCTGCTGCGGCGGGCGCAGCTTCGGTCGTGGCGAGTTGCGCTTCTTCGGCAGGATGATCGATAGGCTGAGCGACGAAACGAGCAGCAGGCTGATCAGCGTGGGCAGCGTCCACGGCAAGGTCAGTCGGCGCGTCGAGCCTGAGGATCAGCGGCGTCTGATCTTCCAGCGCGGGCGCGGCGGGGGCTTCGACGGCGCCCAAAGCCAGCGGCGCGGCCAGAGAGCCGAAACTGCGACCCGCTGTCTCGTCCGCATCGGCTTCGGCAACGGCTTCGTTCGCTTCGGCACTCAGGTTGCCGTTCTCGTCAGCTGCGGCGCCTTCGCGGCGTCCACCACGGCGGCCACGACCGCGGCGATTGCGAGATTTGCGCTCGGTCTGCGCTTCGTCGCCCGTTCCCTCGGTCAGAGCTGGGGTTGCCTCGGTATCGCCCTCGGCTTGGGTGTCCACCGCCTGAGCATTGATCAGTTCGGCTTCGGGAGCCGCTTCAACGGGCTCACGACGCGGGCGGCGATTGCCGCCGCGCCCGCTTCCGGATGCACGTTCGGCCGTGTCCGTGGCCGATTCTTCGGCCGGTGCGCGGGTTTGCTCAGATGCGGCCTGCGCACGCTCCTTGCGGGCTGCGGCTTCTTCCGGGTTGCGCTCGCGCTTGGGGCGGTCGCTGCGTTCGTTGCGCTCAGCTTGGCCCTGTTGACCACGGGGCGGCCGGTTGCGGGGGTTGGGGGTTTCTCCTGCTGCGGTTTCGGCGGCTTCGGCGGGTTGGGCGCCAGCGGCCGGGTTGCCGCGCTGACGGTTTTCTCCCTGGCCTTCGCGCTGGCGGTCACGGCCGCCGCGACGGCGGTTGCCGTTTTGACCGGAAGCTGTGCGTGCGCCGCGGCCGCCTTGTCCATCCGCCTTGGTCAGGGCCGGGGTGGCAGGCTGCGCTGCAACCGGCGGCTCTTCCACGGTAGCGGTGGGTTGCGGTTCGGCGGAGAACAGACGTTTGACCCAGCCAAAGAAACCGCCGCCAGCCGCTGCGGCTGCCGGCGCGGCGGGGATTGCGACCGCGGGGGACGGTGCGGGGGCGGGAGCCGGTGCGGGCATGACCGGGGCCGGGCCTTCCGGGGTGATGCCGCGCACCAGGGCTTCCTGACGCGGGCGCTGTTCTTTTTCGCGACGGGTGATGGCGGTGTCTTCTTCGGCCTCGTCAGCCATCGCGTAACTGGTGGGCAGATTGTCCAGACGCGGATCGTCGTGCTTGAGCCGTTCGAGCTTGTAGTTGGGCGTGTCGAGGTGCTTGTTGGGGATCAGCAGCACCGACAGGCGCTGGCGCAGTTCGATCTTGGTGATCTCGGCGCGCTTTTCGTTGAGCAGGAACGAGGCGACTTCCACCGGCACTTGCACATGCACGGCGGCCGTGCCTTCTTTCATGGCCTCTTCCTGGATGATGCGCAGGATTTGCAGGGCGCTCGATTCAGTGTCGCGGATATGGCCGGTGCCATTGCAGCGCGGGCAGGTGACGTAAGCGCCTTCCGACAGGGCGGGGCGCAGGCGTTGGCGCGAGAGTTCGAGCAGGCCGAACTTGGAAATCTTGCTCACCTGCACGCGGGCGCGGTCCTGGCGCATGGCGTCGCGCAGACGGTCTTCGACGGCGCGCTGGTTGCGCGGCTCTTCCATGTCGATGAAGTCGACCACGATCAGGCCGCCGAGGTCGCGCAGCCGCATCTGGCGGGCGACTTCGTCGGCGGCTTCGAGATTGGTGCGCAGGGCGGTGTCTTCAATGGCGCTGCCGCGGGTGGAGCGTGCGGAGTTGACGTCCACCGCGACCAGCGCTTCGGTGTGGTCGATGACGATGGCGCCTCCGGCCGGCAGATTCACCGTGCGCGAATAGG
>NZ_JBYCKI010000263.1:0-5158 GCF_057473305.1 Thiomonas sp. TH-17 | reverse complement strand
CGGAAAATTTGCAGTTCGTGCCGCTCGCACAGCGTCCTTGACTCGTCCCGCGCACTTCTCGCCATGCCCACGCGCCCGGCTTGTCGCTCGCCTCGACCTGGAGCGGTTTTTTTCCGTGTTCCAGTTCGTGGAGTGTTCAAGATGAAACGTAAGTTCTTTTTCCTGTCCGGAGTTGTCGGTCTGTCCTGCGCGCTTGCGCTGCCTGCCCATGCGCAAGCGCAGGGCAGCAAGGAAAAAACGGCGGATGCCGCAACCGTCGCCGCGCACAGCACCACCAAGGCCGAGCTGACCGTCGTGGCCACTGCCGCTACAGCCACCCCGGCTCTGCTGACCAGCAATGCTCCCGGCGCCCGCGTGCCCGGCACGGAAAACGGCTTTCCCGATGTGAACCCGGTGTTTGCACTCAAGGCCGGTCGCATGGTGTGCGGCAGCCGCCGCCTGCCGATGGACGTCAAGATCGAAGGCGCCAACGACCAGGCCGTGCTGCTGACCTGGAACCGGAAAAACTACATCCTCAAGCGCAAGCCCACCTCCACCGGCGCTTACCACTTCGACGATGCCAAGGCCGGCTTCGTCCTCATTCAGATCCCGACCAAGAGCATGCTGTTCGACAAAAAGAACATGACGCGACTGGCCGACGACTGCGTTCCCTCGCCCTGACGGGCTCTCCCTTACCCACGATCCATGTCCTCAGCGATTTCCAACGTCCGCCCCGCCCCCGACCAAGTTCTGGCTGACATAGCCGACTACGTCCTCAACACCGATCTGCAAAGCGCACTGGCGTATTCCACGGCGCGAAACTGTCTGATCGACACCCTGGGCTGCGGACTGGAAGCGCTGGAATACCCGGCCTGCACCAAGCTGCTCGGCCCCATCGTGCCCGGTACCGTGGTTCCGCATGGCGCCAAGGTGCCCGGCACCCAGTTCCAGCTCGACCCGGTGCAGGCCGCGTTCAATATCGGCGCGATGATCCGCTGGCTGGATTTCAACGACACCTGGCTGGCGGCCGAATGGGGCCACCCGTCCGACAACCTCGGCGGCATCCTGGCTGTTGCCGACTGGCTCAGCCGCAACGCCGTGGCCGCGGGCAAGCCGCCGCTGACCATGCGCGACGTGCTCACCGCCATGATCCAGGCGCATGAAATCCAGGGCGTGATCGCGCTGGAAAACAGCTTCAACAAGGTCGGCCTCGATCATGTGGTGCTGGTCAAAGTGGCCACCACCGCCGTGGTCGCGCGCATGCTGGGTCTGTCCCGCGACGAAATCATCAGCGCGGTCTCGCTGGCCTGGGTGGACGGCCAGAGCCTGCGCACTTACCGCCACGCCCCCAACACCGGCAGCCGCAAAAGCTGGGCCGCGGGAGATGCCACCAGCCGCGGCGTGCGTCTGGCGCTCATCGCCAAGACCGGCGAAATGGGCTACCCCAGCGTGCTGAGCGCCAAGACCTGGGGCTTTTACGACGTGCTGTTCAAAGGTCAGCCGTTCAAGTTCCAGCGCCCTTATGGCAGCTATGTGATGGAGAACGTGCTGTTCAAGATCAGCTTCCCGGCCGAGTTCCACAGCCAGACCGCGGTGGAAGCGGCCATGACCCTGCACCAGCAACTTCGCGCAGCGGGCAAGAGCCCGGAAGACATCGCCAGCATCGTCATCCGCACGCATGAGGCCTGCATCCGCATCATCGACAAGAAGGGCCCGCTGAACAACCCGGCCGACCGCGACCACTGCATTCAATACATGGTGGCGGTGCCGCTGCTGTTCGGCCGCCTCACTGCGGGCGACTACGAAGACACGGTCGCTGCCGACCCGCGCATCGACGCGCTGCGCGACAAGATCAGCTGCGTCGAAGACCCGCAATACACCCGCGACTATCACGACCCGGAAAAGCGCTCCATCGCCAACGCCCTGACCGTGACCCTCAAAGACGGCTCGGTGCTGCCCGAGGTCGCAGTGGAATATCCCATCGGCCACAAGCGCCGCCGTGCCGACGGCATCCCTCTGCTCGAAGCCAAGTTCCGCACCAACCTGGCACGGCGCTTTCCGGGCAAGCAACAAAAAACCATTCTCGACGTGTCGCTGGATCAGAACTTGCTTGAATCCACGCCTGTGCACGACTACGTTGATCTGTACGTCATCTAAGAGGGTGAGAACAAATCCGCCATGCCTGCTCATCGCGCCCAAATCGTCCCACTCGGCGTTGCAAATGCGCGCCGTGCCGACGGGCACGGCTGTGCTTTGCGCCTTGATTGGAACCCTTTGAGCGCGCTGCTCAGCCACGTCGAATTCATTCTCACCCTCTGACCCCGGAGACCCTCATGCCAGCCAAACCCGCCAGCGCCACGCCAGCCCACGCCTTCGCCAAAACACGCAAGACCTTCAAGACCGCCTCGGGCAAGTCCGCGTCGTTCTATTCCCTGCCGCAACTCGCCAAAGAACTGGGCACGGATCTGTCGCGCCTGCCAGTGTCCATCCGCATCGTGCTGGAGTCGGTGCTGCGCAACTGCGACGGCAAGAAGGTCAGCGCCGAGCATGTGAAACAGGTCGCAAACTGGAAGCCCAACGCTGCCCGCACCGATGAAATTCCCTTCGTCGTCGCGCGCGTGGTGCTGCAAGACTTCACCGGCGTGCCGCTGCTGGTCGATCTGGCCGCGATGCGCAACGCCGCCGCGCAACAACACAAAAACCCCAAATCCATCGAGCCGCTGGTGCCGGTTGATCTGGTGGTCGATCACTCGGTGATGGTCGATAACTACGGCAACAAGAAGTCTCTCGACCTGAACATGCAGATCGAGTTCCAGCGCAACCGCGAGCGCTACCAGTTCATGAAGTGGGGCATGCAGGCGTTCGACACCTTTGGCGTCGTGCCGCCGGGCTTCGGCATCGTGCATCAGGTCAACCTCGAATACCTCGCCCGCGGCGTGCATAAAACCAAGGACGGCGTCGCCTATCCCGACACCCTGGTGGGCACCGACAGCCACACCACCATGATCAACGGCATCGGCGTGGTGGCCTGGGGCGTGGGCGGCATCGAGGCCGAAGCTGCCATGCTCGGTCAGCCGGTCTACTTCCTCACCCCCGACGTGGTGGGCGTGGAACTCAAGGGCAAGCTGCGCGGCGGCGTCACCGCCACCGATCTGGTGCTCACCATCACCGAAATGCTGCGCAAGGCCAAGGTGGTCGGCAAGTTCGTCGAGTTCTTCGGCGAAGGCACGGCCAGCCTGTCGGTCACCGACCGCGCCACCATCGGCAATATGGCACCCGAGTATGGTGCCACCATGGGCTTCTTTCCGGTGGACGACAAGACCCTCGACTACTTCAAGGGCACCGGCCGCAGCAAGAGCGAGATCGAGCTGTTCGAGGCCTACTTCAAGGCGCAGAAGCTGTTCGGCGTGCCCAAGGCCGGGCAGATCGACTACTCACAGACTCTCACCCTCGATCTCGGCACGGTCGAGCCCTCGCTGGCCGGCCCCAAACGGCCGCAAGACCGCATTGCGCTGAGTGAAGTCAGCCATCAGTTTGACAAACTGTTTTCGGCGCCTGTGGCTGACAACGGCTTCAACCAGTCGGCAGACCGCCTGAGCCGCACCTTCAAAACCAGTGAAGGCATCGAGATCGCCGATGGCGACGTGCTCATCGCCGCCATCACCTCCTGCACCAACACCTCCAACCCCAGCGTGCTGCTGGCCGCCGGGTTGCTCGCCAAAAAGGCCGTCGAAGCCGGGTTGAAAGTGAAAAAACACGTCAAAACCTCGCTGGCCCCCGGCTCGCGCGTGGTGACAGAATATCTGGAGAAAGCGGGCCTGCTGCCCTACCTCGAAAAACTGGGCTTCTACCTCGCGGGCTACGGCTGCACCACCTGCATCGGCAATGCCGGGCCGCTGGCGCCCGACATCGAGGCCACCATCACCGCCAACAATCTGGTGTGCGCCGCCGTGCTCTCGGGCAACCGCAACTTCGAGGCGCGCATCCATCCCAGCATCAAGGGCAACTTCCTCGCCAGCCCGCCGCTGGTGGTGGCCTATGCCATTGCCGGCACGGTGCGCCGCGACCTGATGACCGAGCCCGTGGGCTATGGCAAGGGCGGCAAACCCGTGTATCTGGGCGACATCTGGCCGAGCAGCGAAGAAATCGAAAAGCTCATGAAGTTCGCGATGAACCCCAAGGTGTTCCGCGAGAACTATGCGCAGGTCGCCACGCAGCCGGGCAAGCTGTGGAAGAAGATCGAAGGGGTGAAAGGGCAGGTTTACGACTGGCCCAAGAGCACCTACATCGCCGAGCCGCCGTTCTTTGCCGGGTTCGGCATGCAGCCTGCGGCCACGTCGCTGCAGGTACAGGGCGCACGCGCGCTGGCGCTGTTCGGCGACTCGGTGACGACCGATCACATCTCGCCCGCAGGCCCGATCAAGGAAACCTCGCCCGCCGGGCAATGGCTGCAGGCCAACGGGGTACTCAAGGCCGACTTCAACTCCTACGGCTCACGCCGCGGCAACCACGAGGTGATGATGCGCGGCACCTTCGCCAACGTGCGCATCAAGAACCTGATGATTCCGGCCGGGGCCGATGGCTCGCGTGAAGAAGGCGGCGTGACCCTGTTCCAGCCGTCTGGCAAGAAGATGTTCATCTACGACGCCGCGATGCAGTACATCGCTGATGACACGCCCACCGTCATCTTCGCCGGCGAGGAATACGGCACGGGTTCCAGCCGCGACTGGGCGGCCAAAGGCACGCAGCTTCTGGGCGTGAAGGCCGTGGTGGCGCGCAGTTTCGAGCGCATCCATCGCTCCAATCTGGTGGGCATGGGCGTGTTGCCGCTGCAGTTCCTCGGCAATGATTCGTGGGAGTCGCTGGGCATCAAGGGCGACGAGACCTTCGCCGTCGATCTGGGCGATACCCTGCGGCCGCAACAAGACGCCCTGTTGACCATCACCCGGGCGGACGGCAGCAAGCAGCAGGTCAAGCTCAAGCTGCGCATCGACACGCCGATCGAGGTCGATTACTACCGCAACGGCGGCATTCTGCCTTTCGTGCTGCGGCAGTTGCTGGCGGCTTGAGAGGGTGTGAACCAATCCGCCATGCCCGCTCCTCGCGCCCAAACACCCCCGCTCGGCGTTGCAAATGCGCGCCGTGCCGACGGGCACGGCTGTGCTTTGCGCCTTGATCG
>NZ_JBYCKI010000262.1:0-10516 GCF_057473305.1 Thiomonas sp. TH-17 | reverse complement strand
TTCGACGCCTGGCTGGCCCGCATCGACGCGGCCGGGCTCACCGCCATCGACACCGAAACCGACTCGCTCGACCCGATGCGCGCACGGCTGGTCGGCATTTCGCTCAGCGTCACGCCCGGCGAAGCGGCCTATCTGCCGCTGGCCCACGCCTACCCCGGCGCGCCAGAGCAGCTGCCGATGGCCGAGGTGCTCGAACGTCTGCGGCCCTGGCTGGAAAACGCCGACAAACCCAAGCTAGGGCAGAACGCCAAGTACGACCGCCACGTGTTTGCCAACGTCGGCGTGACGATTCGCGGCTATGCGCACGACACCCTGCTGCAGAGCTATGTGCTGGAAGCGCACAAGCCGCACAGCCTCGACAGTCTGGTGAGCCGCCACCTGGGTCGGGACGACACGCTGAGCTACGAACAGGTCTGCGGCAAGGGCGCCAAGGCCATCACCTTCGATCAGGTGGCGCTCGATGTGGCGACGCGCTATTCCGGCGAAGATGCCGACCTCACCTTGCAAGTGCATCGCAAGCTGTGGCCGCGTATCGAAGCCGACGCGGGGCTGGCGCGCATCTACGCGCTGGAGTTGCAGGTCAGCGAGATCCTTCAGCGCGTCGAGCGCACGGGCGTGCTGGTGGACGGCGATCTGCTGCGAGCGCAGAGCGGTGAGCTGGGCGCCAAGATGCAAACCCTGGAAGCGCAGGCATTCGAGCTGGCCGGCGGCGCTTTCAATCTGGGCAGTCCCAAGCAGATCGGCGAAATCCTGTTCGATCGCCTGCAACTGCCGGTGCAGAAAAAAACCGCCTCCGGCGCCCCGTCCACCGACGAGGAAGTGCTGGAAAAGCTGGCCGAAGATTACCCGCTGCCGCGCGTCATCCTCGACCACCGCAGCCTGTCCAAACTCAAGAGCACCTACACCGAGAAGCTGCCGCAGATGATCAACCCGGACACCGGCCGGGTGCATACCAATTACGCGCAAGCCGTGGCCGTGACCGGGCGGCTGGCCTCCAACGATCCGAATCTGCAGAACATTCCGGTACGCACCGCCGAGGGGCGACGCATCCGCGAGGCGTTTGTCGCGCCCAAGGGCTGGCTGATCGCGTCGAGCGACTACTCGCAGATCGAGCTGCGCATCATGGCGCACATCTCGCAAGACGCTGGGCTGCTCGCCGCTTTCGCCGCAGGGGAAGACATTCACCGCGCCACCGCGGCCGAGATTTTCGGTGTCACGCCGCTGGAAGTCAGCAGCGATCAGCGCCGCATGGCCAAGGTCATCAACTTCGGACTGATCTACGGCATGAGCGCCTTCGGCCTGGCGCGCAACCTCGGCCTGGAACGCAGCGCGGCCCAGCTTTACATCGACCGTTACTTCGCCCGTTATCCGGGCGTCGCGGCGTATATGGAGCGCACCCGCAAACAGGCGGCGGAGCAGGGCTATGTCGAAACCGTGTTCGGGCGGCGACTATGGCTGCCCGACATCCACGCCAGCGGGCCGCGCCGGGCCGCGGCCGAGCGCGCAGCCATCAACGCGCCGATGCAGGGCACCGCGGCCGACCTCATCAAAATGGCGATGATCGCCGTCGATGCCGCACTCGCGCGCGAAAAACTGCGCAGCCGGATGGTGATGCAAGTACACGACGAGTTGGTGCTCGAAGTGCCCGAGGAAGAGACGCACTGGGTGCGCGAACACATTCCCCGCCTGATGGCAGGAGTTGCCCAGCTCGACGTTCCGCTGCTGGCCGAAATGGGCCTGGGCGCCAACTGGGAGCTGGCGCACTGAGCGCGGCAACTGAGCGCGGCAGGTCTGGGGCGGTCAGACGATGCGCACCTGCAGCGGCGTCAGGCCGTCAATCGTGCCGTGCAGTACCTGGCCGCGGGTGATGGCGCCAACGCCATCGGGCGTGCCGGTGAAAATCAGGTCGCCGGGTTTCAAGGTGAACAGGGTCGAGAGTCGGGCGATGGTTTCATCTACCGACCAGATCATCTGCTCCAGCCGCCCTTGCTGACGCAGGGCGCCATCGACCGTCAGCGCAATCGAACCCGTGTTCAGCTCGGCGCCGGGTTGGCGCGGCGTGATCGGGCCGATGGGGGCGGATTGGTCGAAGGCCTTGCCGATCTCCCACGGCCGGCCCTGCGCCTTCATCTGCCCCTGCAGATCGCGGCGGGTCAGATCGAGCCCGACGGCGTAGCCGTAGATGTGCGCGGCGGCCTGCTCCACTGGAATGTCCCGGCCCGCGGTGCCAATGGCGACGACCAGCTCGATTTCGTGATGCAGATCTTGCGTGACGGGCGGGTAGGCGATGTCCCCGGTCTGCCCCGCGGCAATTGCAATCACCGCATCGGCATCGCCGGGTTTGCAGAAGAAAAACGGCGGCTCACGGTTCGGATCTGAACCCATTTCGCGCGCATGGGCCGCGTAGTTGCGCCCGACGCAATACACGCGGCGAACGGGAAAGGCGAGATCGCCGCCAACGATAGGCAGCAGGGCGGGGGAGTGGGGCGGAAAGGCGGTGTGCATGACAGGTTCGGTCTTGGTTTGTTCGTCGAGTGTAGGCAGGGCGAGACGAAAAGTGGGGCGGATTCCGCACCGGTTCACGCACTGTTACAGATGAGGCGACCCCGCGTGGGGGCAAGTCTTGATCTTCATCAGCCACCGCGCATACGATATATGTAACGATAAACATTATCATTTGCGCATCCCCACAAAGCAGCTTCTTTTCAGGTCAGATCATGCACGCCGACTCCGAAGTGGTATCCCTTGCACAGCTTTCCTATGGGCAAAGCGCCCAGGTTGTCGATTTCGATGGTGGGCGCGCCATGGTGCAGCGCATGGTCATGCTCGGTATCCGCCGTGGCGTGCCGCTGCGCGTGGTGCACGGCCCCGGGCCGCGGGGCACGGTGGTGCAGGTGGGCGGTGCGCGCATCGCGCTGGGACGGGGCGTGACCGACAAAATCCGCGTGATGCCTATCGTGGCTTCGGCGGCCGCGGCGCCTGCGGCGCATCAGAAGGCTGCCGCATGAGCGCCTGTCACGATCCGGATTGCGCCGTTTCCCCCGATGCAGACTCCGGCCTGCCGGTGATCGCTCTGGCGGGCAACCCTAATTGCGGCAAGACCACGATTTTCAACCTGCTCACCGGGGCGCATCAGCATGTGGGCAATTGGCCCGGCGTCACGGTGGAGCAGCGCCGGGGTACGGCCTCAGCGGCGGGGCTGAAGCTGTCGGTGATCGATCTTCCGGGCGTGTACAGCCTCCTGGGCGGCGGCGGCGCCGATCAGGGTGTGGCGCGCAACTTCCTGCTCGATGAGCGGGTGGATCTCGTCGTCAACATCGTCGATGCCTCCAATCTCGAACGCCATCTGGCGCTGACCTTCGAACTGCTCGAAACCGGCAAGCCGCTGATCATCGCGCTCAATATGGTGGACGAGGCGCAGGCGCTGGGGCTGGAGCCGCAAGTGCATGCGCTCTCAAAGCAACTCGGCGTGCCCGTGGTGCCGCTGGTGGCGCGAAAAGGCCGTGGCCGCACGGAACTGCTCGACACCATTCGGGGCGCCCTGCAACAAAAGCCCTACGCCTTGATGCCGGCTTATCCGCCCGAGGTCGAACAGGCGATCGACCAAGTCGGCGCCCAACTCGCCGTGCCCTCATCACCGCGGCGCCGCTTCGATGCGCTGCGGCTGCTCGAAGGGCTGGTGGTGTCGCCCTCGGCCGAGGTACAGGCCCGCGTGGCGGCGGCGCAGGCGCAGGTGCTCGCCCAAGCTGGCGAAGAAGTGGCCGATCTCGTCGCGGCCACCCGTTTTGGTTGGGCGCACCAGCTTGCGGCCATCGCCTTGCAGCGCACTGGCAAGATGGGCGTGCGCCACCGCGTGACCGATGTGCTCGACCGCGTGGTGCTCAACGAATGGCTGGGCGTGCCGGTGTTTCTGCTGGTGCTCTATCTGGTATTCGTGGTGAGCTTCAGCGGCGGCAATATTTTTCTCGACTTTTTCGATCAGGCCTCATCGGCGCTGCTCATCGGCGGGGTGGGGCATGTGATGCTGCTGGCCGGGCTGCCCGACTGGATGGTGTCCATGATCGCAGGCGGCGTGGGCGGCGGGCTCAACCTCGTCATCTCGTTCATCCCGCCCATCGGCCTCACCTTTTTGTTCCTCGCGTTTCTCGACGACTCGGGCTATATGGCGCGCGCCGCCTATGCGATGGATCGCTTCATGCGGCGCATGGGCCTGCCCGGCAACTCGCTGGTGCCCATGGTTATCGGCTTTGGCTGCAATGTGCCGGCCATCATGGGCTCGCGCATCATCGAAGACCCGCGCGGTCGCCTGCTCACGGTGCTGATGCAGCCCTTCATGTCGTGCTCGGCGCGGCTGACCATCTATATGGCGTTCGCCGTGGTGTTTTTCCGCAGCACCGGCGGGCAGGTGGTGTTTCTGCTGTATGTGCTGGGCATCGTGGTGGCGCTGCTGACCGCGTGGATGCTGGGTAAGACGGCCATCCGGGGCGAGCCCATGCCTTTTGTCATGGAGCTGCCGCCCTACCGCCTGCCCAGCCTGCGCAGCGTGGTGCTGCAGGCCTGGCAGCGGCTGAAAGTGTTCATCTTCCGTGTCGGCAAGGTGATCGTGGTCATCGGAGTGGTGTTGTTCATCCTGCCCGGCATCGGCTGGACGGCCAAAGGCCTGCAGGCGACCGACATCGATCACTCCCTGCTCGCGCAGGGCAGCCAGGCCATTGCGCCGATGTTCGAGCCCATGGGCATCACCCGGGAGAATTGGCCCGCGGTGTCGGGCCTGCTGGCGGGCGCGGCCGCCAAGGAAATCGTGATCGGCACGCTCAACGGCATTTATCAGCGGCAGCAGGCTTCCGACTTGATGGAGGCTTACCGGCAGCCTGACGTGGGCGCCAAGTTGTGGGAGGCTGCCAAGACCATTCCCGAAAACGCCGTGGCCTTTTTCAGCAGCTTCCTCGATCCGCTGGGCCTGCACGATCTGCAGTCCACCGACGCGACCGAGCAGGCCAGCGGCGCCAGCAACGAAACCCTCGCCGGGCTAGCCGCTGCCTTCACCCCGCTGTCGGCCTTCGCCTATCTGGTGTTCGTCTTGCTGTATGTGCCCTGCGCCAGCACCATGGGGGCGCTGCGTCGTGAGGTGGGCTGGGGCTGGATGGTGTTTTCCGTGCTTTACGGCATAGGCATCGCCTGGGCCGCGGCCACGGTGATCTATCAGATCGGCACGTTTGCGCAGCATCCCCAATCGTCCGCCCTGTGGGTGGCCGCTTGCGTCGCCGCCTTTGTGCTGCTGGTGGTGGGCCTGCGGCAATACGGAGACCGCACCGAGCGCCGCGTGGCAACGCAGGGGCTGGAGAGTTTGGTATGAACCCGCTGTTCGCCGTGCGCGATTGCCTGCGTGACAAGCAGCTTGCCAGCGCCGCCGAGATTGCGGCCTGCGTGCAGGTTTCTGCGCCCGTTGCCGAAGACATGCTGGCGCACTGGGTGCAGCGCGGGCTGGTCGAGCAGATCGATGCGCAGGGCGGCACCTGTAGCAGCGGCTCCTGCGGGAGTTGTGGCCAATGCGGCACCCGCAAAACGGCGGCAGCGCTCTACCAGTGGCGCGGTCTGCAGGCCGCCGCTGCATCCCCGACAAAAGCCCCGGTGATGATGCTGCGCTCTGCCTGAACTACGGCGGTTTTGCACGCACAGGGTTTTGCCGGGCGGCCTAAGCTAGCGTTCTTTACCTCTCGGAGAAGAACGCCATGCACAACCCCATCCTTTATCGCCGTCTTGGCCGCAGCGGCTTGCAGGTCAGCCTGTTTTCGCTCGGCTCCTGGGTGACGTTTCACAATCAGGTTGATGCTTCGGGCGTGCGCGAAATGATGGCCGCCGCGCGCGATGCGGGAATCAATTTTTTCGACAATGCCGAGGTCTATGCCAACGGCCAGAGCGAGCGGCTGATGGGTGAAGCGCTGGCCCAGCTCAAGTGGCACCGGCTCGACTATGTGGTGTCGAGCAAGTTTTTCTGGGGGCTCGACGCGGGCACCGCCGAGAAGCCGCGCATCAATGGCCGCAACACCCTGAACCGCAAGTATCTGATGCAGGCGGTCGATGGTTGCCTCAAGCGCATGGGGCTGGATTTCATCGACCTGATCTACTGCCATCGCCCCGATCCGCACACCCCCATCGAAGAAACCGTCTGGGCGCTGCACAACGTCATCGAGCAGGGCAAGGCGCTGTATTGGGGCACCAGCGAGTGGAGCGCCGACGAAATTCGCACCGCCTACGAGGTTGCCGAGCGGCACCATCTGCACAAGCCGGTGATGGAACAACCGCAATATCACCTGTTCCATCGCAAGCGGGTCGAGCAGGAGTACGCCCGGCTCTACGACGACATCGGCCTGGGGCTCACGACCTGGAGCCCCCTGGCGTCTGGCCTGCTGACGGGCAAATATCGCCAGGGGGTGCCCGCAGGCAGCCGGGGCGCGATGCAGAACGTGAGCTTTCTGCGCGACGGCCTGCTCGACGCGCAAAAGAATGCCGCAGTGGGCGAGCTCGAAGGCATCGCCCTGCAGCTCGACTGCAGCGTGGCACAACTGGCGCTGGCCTGGGTGGCGCACAACCCGCGGGTGAGCTCGGTCATTCTGGGGGCTTCGAAGCTGTCGCAACTGCAGGAGAACCTGGGCGCTTTAAGTGTGCTGCCCAAGCTCACGCCAGAAGTGCTGGCGCAGATGGATGCGATTTCCGCGCCGCTGGCGGGCTGATCGATCAGCTGATGCAAAGCGCCCCGAAGGTTTCAGGGCGCCGTCGCACGCTCCAGTGCGGCCAACCAGTGAAGCGCCTGCTCGCGGCCGTCGCCGCACATCTCGGCGCTGGGCTGCAGTCCGCTGCAGCAGGCCGGACGCTCGGGTCTGCCGAAAATGGCGCAGCGCAGATCAGCGGTGAGTTGCACGCAGGGCGTTCCCGCTGGCTTGCCCTGCGGCATTCCGGGAATCGGGCTGCTGATCGACGGCGCGATGCAGCAGGCCGCGCAGCCGGGGCGGCAGGCGTGGCCGGATTCCGCGGTTGGCGGCATCAACCAAACATCTTCTGGGTGATTTCCGCGACATGCTTGCCCTGGTAGCGGGCGATGTCGAGTTCGTTGGCGCTGGGCTGGCGGCTGCCGTCACCTTTGCTCAGGGTGGTGGCGCCGTAGGGCGTGCCGCCCGAAATCTCGTCCATATTCGTCAGGCCGGCACAGGCGTAGGGCACGCCGACCACGATCATGCCGTGATGGAACAGGGTGGTATGGAAGGAAGTGAGGGTGGTTTCCTGCCCGCCGTGCTGGGTCGCGGTGCTGGCGAACACGCTGCCCACCTTGCCGACCAGTTTGCCTTGTTGCCACAGCGCGCCGGTCTGGTCGAGGAAGTTGCGCATCTGGCCGCACATATTGCCGAAGCGGGTGGGCGTGCCGAAGATCACGGCGTCGTAGTCGGCCAGGTCGGCGGGCTGGGCGATGGGCGCGGCCTGCTCGGTCTTGGCATGGATGGCGGCAGCGGTTTCCGTCGGCATGGTTTCGGGCACACGCTTGATGTCCACGCTGCAGCCCGGCACGCTGCGCACGCCTTCGGCCACGGCGTGCGCCATGGTTTCCACATGACCCCAGGTGCTGTAATACAAAACAAGAATCTTTGCCATGTTCGATGTCCTTTAGATAGTTTTCAGGTGAATCAGGGAGCAGGCCAAAGTGGCGCTGTGCCGACTATTGTGGTTGAGTTGTCTCGTTTTTGCAGGGCAGGGCTTTGTGCTGCGGCATGTCAGATGAAATCGGCATGACTGTCATCAAACTGTGATGTGGGTGCGATAAAACCGGGCATCTTTCCCGCACTCCGCCCCATGCTTTCTCTCGTACAACCCCAGATCGGCTATCTCGCCATCCTGCTCGACCGGATGCTTTCGCAGGGCGAGCTGCGCGTGGAGTTTCAGCCGGTGTTCGATCTGCGGGGCCATTCGATTCACGCCTTTGAGGCGCTGGCGCGCGGGCCGCAGGGCTCGCCGCTGGAGCGACCGGATGCGCTGTTTCAGACCGCGCGGGAGAACGGGCGCCTGTATGAGCTCGATGCCCTGTGCGTGCGCACAAGTTTAGAGACCTTCGCCCGTCTGAATTTGCCGGGGCAGTTGTTCATCAACGTCACGCAGACCTTGCTCGATTCGGGCTGGCTGGGCAGCTCGGCAGCGCTCGATCTGTTGCAAAGACTGGGCTTGCCGCCGTCGCGCATCGTGTTCGAGTTGCTGGAAAGCGATGATCTGCTGAAAGACGGCGTGGGCATGGAGCAGGCCGAACATCTGCACCGCCTCGGCTTTGCGCTGGCGCTGGACGACATGGGGCGGGGCTTCGGCCGCTTCGAGGCCTGGCAGCGCCTGCATCCGCGCTATCTCAAGATCGACCGGGCGTTCTGCGCCGGGCTGGCTGATGATGCGATCAAGGCGGCGTTCGTGCGCTCGATGTTGCTCATGGCCGAGGCCAGCCGTTCCTGGGTCGTGGCCGAGGGCGTGGAGTCGGCCCGCGATCTGCGCGTGCTGCGCGAAATCGGTGTGCAGCTCGCGCAGGGTTTCGTCCTGGAGCGGCCGTCTGCCTCGCCGTCGCGCGAAATGGGCCCGGCGCAAAGAGGTTTGATCGAAGCGGCTCAACCCGAGTTGTATGCGCTGGCTTCGCGCGGCAGCGTGGAACAGTCGGCGCTCGGTCTGGCGCGCCCGATCGCTCCGGTCCAGCCGCAGGTACGGCTGGAAGAGGTGTTGCGCCGCTTCGACGCCCAGCCCGATCTGCTGTCGATTCCCGTGGTCGATGCGAGTGGGCGCGCCCTGGGCATACTCAACCGCTATGTGCTGGCCGACCGGCTCTGGCGACCGCATGTGCGCGATCTGCTGGGCAACAAGCCCTGCGCGCAGGTGATGAGCGCCGACGTGCTCAAGCTCGATGTGAGCAGCAGTCTGCACCAGGCCAGCCAGTTGATCGCCGATGCCAGCTTTCGCCACGCCACCGAGGGCGTGCTGGTCACCGAGCAGGGCGACTATCGCGGCCTGCTGCTGGTGGGCGATCTGCTGCGGCTGGTCAACGAATTCCAGATCCAGACCGCGCGCTATGCCAACCCGCTGACGCTGCTGCCGGGCAATGTGCCCATCAACGAACAGATCGACCGTCTGCTGGCTTCGGGGCAGTCTTTCGTGGCGGCCTATGGCGATATCGACCACTTCAAGCCGTTCAACGATGTGTTTGGCTACCTGCTGGGCGACGAGGTCATCCTGCTGCTGGCCGATCTGCTGCGGGCGCGCTTTGGGCGGCCGGGCGATTTTGTCGGCCACATCGGCGGAGATGATTTCATCGTGGTAAGCGCCGAGCCGGATGCCGTTGAGCGTCTGCAGGCCATTCCGCAGGAATTCGCCGCCGAGATGCCGCGCTTCTTCGACGCCAGTCTGCGTGAGCGCGGCGGATACGAGGCCGCCAACCGTCGGGGCGAAACGCAGCGTTTCGGCTTTCCCACCCTGTCCGTCGGTGTGCTGGCTTTGGCCTCGGGGCAGGTGGAATCGCACCGCGAAGTCTCAGCCCTGCTGGTCGAGCTGAAAAAAGTGGCCAAGGCGCAGGCTCACGACCGGGTGTTTATCGACCGGCGGCACTATGGCCCACAGATCGGCCCGCAGACGCCGCCCGACTTGAGGTGAGCATGAGCCGCGCGGCCACCGACCCTCGCGGCATTCCGGCGCGGCTCAATCTGTTGCTCGCGGCCCTGGCGCTGGCGATGTCGGGCTGGCTGTGGATCGTTCTGCCGCTGCTGCTGCCCGCGCTGCCTGCACTGGGCTGGAGCCTGCTGATCGTGGTGCTGGCGACCACTTCATACTGGTCTTTGCTGCACGAAGGCATCCACGCCGTGCTGCTTCCTGACCGGCGCCTGAACGACGCGCTTGCGCGCCTGCTGGCCATCGGCTTTCCAGCGCCGTTTGCGGTGCTGCGTTTCGGGCATCTCAAGCACCATCAATTCAACCGCACTGCCATCGACCGCAGCGAAGTGTTCGATCCGGCCTTGACCACGCGCGGCGCGGCCGCCTGGCGCTACTACCCGCAACTGCTCATCGGCCTGTATGCCAGCGAGGTCGCCGCGCTGCTGCTGGTGTGGTTGCCGCCGGCCTGGCTGCTGCGGCTGGCGCAGCGCCTGCCCGCCGAGCCCGGCCTGCCTTCGCTTGCGCAGAGTCTGGAACGCCAACTGCTCAAGCCCGATGCTCTGCGCGCCATGCGTCTGGACAGCCTGGCGTCACTGGCGCTGATGGCCTGCAGCGTCTGGCTCTACGGCGCGCACGCCTGGATGCTGCTGCTGGCGCTGCTGGGCCGGGGGCTGCTGATCTCGATCACTGACAACGCCTATCACTATGCGACCCCACTGCACGCCCCCGGCGATGATGTGCGCCAGGCGCGCCAGCTCGATCTGCCGCGCTGGGCCTCGGCGCTGATTCTGCACTTCACCTATCACGCCACCCATCACCGCCACCCGGCGCTGCCCTGGAGCGCACTGCC
>NZ_JBYCKI010000261.1:0-10737 GCF_057473305.1 Thiomonas sp. TH-17 | reverse complement strand
TCCGCCCGGAAGGTCTGCCCTACGCTCATGCCGCGCACCGGCTCGCGTGGCTGCTGGCGGGGGCGCGGCGACTGGGGCGATCGGGCGTTGACCTCAAGGATGACAGCGAGGCGGTACCGCGTCTGGAAGGCAGCGATCCGTCGGAATAGCCGGACTACGACATCAGAGCGCCCCTGCGTCGGCCCGGTGTTGATGGGGTCAGCCCAAACCCCGCACTACTTCCAGCGCTTCTTCGATGCGCGACACCGGGTGCAGCTCCAGCCCTTCGAACTGTTTTCCCGCGCCCTTGGGGGCATTGGCAGCCGGAATGATGGCAGCAGAGAAGCCGAGTTTGGCGGCTTCGCGCAGGCGCTCCTGTCCGCGCGGGGCAGGGCGGATTTCGCCGGCCAGGCCGACTTCGCCGAAGGCCAGCAGACCGCGCGGTAGCGGGCGGTTGCGCAGCGAACTTTGAATGGCCAGCAGCACGGCCAGATCGGCCGCGGGCTCGGTGATGCGCACGCCGCCCACCGCGTTGACGAACACGTCCTGATCGCCGCTGGCCACACCGGCATGGCGGTGCAACACGGCCAGCAACATGGCCAGCCGCGCCGCGTCCAGCCCCACGGACAGGCGGCGCGGGCTGGGGGCGGCGGCGTTGTCCACCAGCGCCTGCACTTCCACCAGCAGCGGGCGGGTGCCCTCCAGTGTGGCGAGCACGCAGGTGCCCGGAACCGGCTCGGCGTGGGTGGAGAGGAAGATGGCCGAAGGGTTGGATACACCTTTGAGACCATGCTCGGTCATGGCGAACACGCCCAGTTCATTCACCGCGCCGAAGCGGTTTTTGATGGCTCGAATCAGCCGAAAGCGCGACTGCGTGTCACCCTCGAAATACAGCACGGTATCGACCATGTGCTCCAGCACGCGCGGCCCGGCGAGCGCGCCTTCTTTGGTGACGTGGCCGACGAGCACCAGGGTGATGCCGCTGGCCTTGGCGGCGCGGGTGAGCTGCGCCGCGCATTCGCGCACCTGCGACACCGACCCCGGCGCGGAGGACAGCGCCTCGGTGTAAACCGTCTGGATAGAGTCGATCACCGCGATGGAATAGGCCCCCACGCTCGCCTTCGCTCGCTGCCCCCCGAGGGGGCGGACCCCGCCTTGGGGCGGCCCTGCGGCGGGGTCGGCCCCCACGCTCGCATTCGCTCGTGGCACGCCAGACGAACCGCCGCCGGGGCCGCGTGCCAACTCTTCGAGCATGACCTCAAGCTGCGTTTCGGCCATCAGCCGCACCGGCGCGTCTTTCAGGCCCAGGCGCTGGGCGCGCAGCGCCACCTGCGCGGCGGATTCTTCGCCGCTGATATACAGCACCGGCAGTTCGGCAGACAGGCTCGCGAGCACCTGCAGCAGCAGGGTGGACTTGCCGATACCCGGATCGCCGCCGAGCAGCAAAACGCCGCCGGGCACCAGACCGCCGCCGAGCACCCGGTCGAGTTCGTCGATGCCGCTGGTGCGGTGCGCGTGGCGCTCGGCCTGCACCTCGGTGAGCAGCACCGGGCCGCTCGCCGCGGTGAGGCCGCCGCGCCCGGCGAACTGTGCTGCCGCCGCGCCGTGACGTGCGCCGGGGCGGGCGGTATCGGCGCCGCGCTCTGCCGTTTCCATCAGGGTGTTCCAGGCTTGGCAGTGCGGGCACTGGCCCTGCCATTTGGCGGACTTGCCGCCGCACTCGGAGCAGACGTAAACGGTTTGGGGTTTGGCCATATCAATCTACCCGCACCGGCACGCGGGCGGCTAGGGCGCACATCAGCTCGTAGCCCAGGGTGCCTGCGGTAGCCGCGACCTCGTCGATCGAGAGTTCGGCCTGCGCGTCCTGTCCCCACAGCAGCACGGGGCTGCCGATCATGGGCGGGTTGCCTGCGGCAAACACGGGTTCGAGATCGACGGTGATCATGTCCATCGAGACCCGGCCGACCAACTGCGTGCGCACCCCGTCCACCACCACCGGGGTGCCGTTCGGGGCGACACGCGGGTAGCCGTCGGCATAGCCGCAGGCGATCACGCCGATGCGCATGGGGCGCGGCGCGGTGAAGCGCGCGCCGTAGCCCACGCACTCGCCAGCAGCGATGTGCTGAATGTCGATGAGCTCGCTGCGCAGGCTCATGGCGGGGCGCAGCTTCCAGTGCGCCGCATCGGGCGCCAGCCCGGTGGGCGAGCTGCCGTACAGCGCAATGCCGGGCCGCACCCAGTCGGCCGCGGCACGCGGGTCGGCGCCGTGCATCAGCACCGCGGCGGAATTGGCCAGGGTGCGTTCGCCGGGCAGATGGCCCACTCCCCGTGCGAAGCGCGTCAGCGCCTCGTCAATGCCGCCCGCTTCGTCGGCGCAGGCGAAGTGGGTCATGTGGGTGATTTCGCCCACCTGCGGCAGCGCGTTCAGCCGCTCCCAGGCGGCGGCGTAGGCCCCGGGCGAAAAGCCCACGCGGTTCATGCCAGTGTTCATTTTGAGAAACACGCGGTGCGTGCGGTTGCCACGGTGCACCGCCAGCCAGTCGATCTGTTCGCGGCAATGCACCACATGCCAGAGGTTGAGGCGTTCGCAAAGCGCGAGGTCTTCCGGGGCGAAGCAGCCTTCGAGCAGCAGAATGGGGCCGACCCAGCCCAGCGCGCGCAGCTTCTCGGCCTCGGCCAGATCGAGCAGGGCGAAACCGTCGGCCGTGCGCAGCGCGCCATACGCGCGGGCGATGCCATGACCGTAGGCATTGGCCTTGACCACGGCCCAGACCTTGCTCGCGGGCGTGGCCTGGCGGACCCGCAGGAGGTTGTGGGAGAGCGCGGCCGTGTGGATCACGGCGGAAATCGGGCGGGGCATGGCGGCTCGGGCGGAGGTGAGAGGCGCTCATTGTCGCAAATGCCCTGTGCTATAAACCGCGGCAGCCTGCGGGCCTGCGCTGAAGCAGCCCGCCACGCCGTCCGCGCCAGCCCGCCCCATTCATCGCAATCCCTGATCTTGTTCTCACCCAACGATACGACACAGCCTGCCGCAGCATCGCGGGCAGCCACGCGATGAAAAAAGGCTTTTACTGGATCATGGCGGCGCAGTTTTTTTCTTCGCTGGCCGACAACGCGCTGCTCATCGCCGCCATCGCCCTGCTGGTGCAGATGCAGTCACCCGACTGGATGACGCCGCTGCTCAAGTTCTTTTTCACCATCTCCTACGTGGTGCTCGCGCCTTTCGTGGGGGCGTTTGCCGATGCCATTCTGAAATGGAAGGTGATGTTCATCACCAATCTGGTGAAGGTGGCGGGTCTGGTGCTCATGCTGTTTTCGGTGCACCCGCTGCTGGCCTATGGCGTGGTGGGCCTGGGTGCGGCGGCCTATTCGCCGGCCAAATACGGCATCCTCACCGAGTTGCTGCCGCCGCAGCAACTGGTCGCGGCCAATGGCTGGATCGAGGGCACCACGGTCAGTTCCATCATTCTGGGCACGGTGCTAGGGGGCTTTCTGGTGAGCCAGGCGGCGTCGGGCTTTTTGCTAGGGCTGCCCGGGCTGGCAACCTTGGGCATCGACACCACGCCCGAGTCGGCCATTCTGGTCATCACCGTGGTGTATTTGCTGGCGGCCCTGTGCAATCTGCGCATTCCCGACACCGGGGCCCGTTACGAAAAACAGAAAACCCGGCTGGTGGCGCTGCTGGTGGATTTTGCGCATTGCACCAAGGTGCTGTGGACTGACAAGCTGGGGCAGATTTCGCTGGCGGTCACCACCCTGTTCTGGGGCGCGGGGGCCACGCTGCAGTTCATTGTGCTGAAATGGGCCGAGCACGCACTGGGGCTGGATCTCACCATGGCGTCGGTGATGCAGGCGGCCGTGGCGCTGGGCGTGGCCGCTGGGGCCATCAGCGCCGCTGTGCGCGTGCCGCTGAAAAAGAGCCTGAGCGTGCTGCCGCTGGGTGTGGGTATGGGGCTGACCACCGTGGCGCTGGCGTTTTTCAACCGCGACCTGCTGCCCGACGTGCAGCTGCACTTCTGGGTGGTGCAACTGCCGCTTTACATGCTGATCGCCTACGGCTTCATGGTGTTCATCGGCGCGCTGGCCGGGTATTTTGTGGTGCCGATGAACGCGCTGCTGCAGCACCGCGGCTATGTGCTGCTGTCGGCGGGGCATTCCATCGCGGTACAGAACTTCAACGAGAACGTCAGCGTGCTGCTCATGCTGTTGTTCTACGCCCTGCTCATTCGCCTGAATCTGCCGGTGCCGTGGGTGATTGCGCTGTTTGGCGTTTTTGTCACCATCAGCATGTTCCTGGTCATCCTCTGGTATCGCCGCAACCAGCGCGAGCGCGACTGGACCCAGCTCATCGGCGAGGCGCGCCACAGCGAGCATCATTCTTAACAGTCTGCCGCTTCGCCCTGTCTTCAAACCGTCGCAAAATCGGTTCGTTTTTATCCCCCGATGTCCTTTTCAGGAGCGCCACCATGAATGACGTGCAGCACTACAGCAACCTCCTTTTGCAATACGCCACCGAGGCGGGAATGAAAATTCTCGCGGCCATCGCGCTGTGGATTCTGGGCCGCTGGCTCATCCGCATTGCCGACAAACTGCTGCGCGGCGTGCTGGATCGGCAGCATTTCGACCCCATGCTCACGCGCTACATGCTCAGCTTCATGAACATTGCGCTGAACATCGTGCTGGTCGTGGCCATTCTGGGCTATTTCGGGGTGCAGACCACCACCTTCGCCGCCTTGGTGGCTGGCGCTGGCGTGGCCATCGGCGCGGCGTGGAGCGGCCTGCTGGGCAACTTCGCGGCCGGCGCCTTCCTGCTGGTGCTCAAGCCCTTCAAGGTGGGCGATTTCGTCAAGGCGGGTGATGTGACCGGCACGGTGAAGGAGGTCGGGCTGTTCGTCACCTCCATCGTCACCCTCGACAACGTGCTCACCTTTGTCGGCAATGGCAAGATTCTGGGCAACAACATCGAAAACTATTCGACCAACGACTACCGCCGCGTCGAACTCAAATGCCAGCTTTCCAGCGACGCCGACCATGTCGCCGCCATGGAATTGCTGCGCAAGCAGGTGCAGGCTATTCCGAACGTGCTGACCGATCCGGCGCCGGTGATTGAAATTCTGGAGTTCAACAGCGTCGGGCCGGTGCTCACGGTTTTTCCTTTCTGCAACAACGCCCACTATTGGCAGGTGTATTTCGACACCAACCGCACCATCCGCGAAACGCTGACGCAGGCCGGTTTCGCCTACGCCCTGCCCAAGCAGGTCTGGGTGGGGAAGGCGGCGTAACCATGCGCAATGCCGGGCCGTCGATGTTCGTGCGTTGCCTCGGTCGGCAGGGCTGAGCATGGACGCCTTGCGCCTCGGCCCCATCGTCCTGCCCTGGGCGCCGCTGTTGCTGGTGCTGGGTTATGCCGTGGCGGTGTGGGTGGCGGGCATGGCGCAGAAGGCCGGGCGCGGCAATGCCGAGCCTGCGCTGCTGCCGCTGCTGATTGGGGCGCTGGTCGTGGCGCGCGCCGTGTTCGTGGCGCGGCACAGTGCAGACTATTCCAGCGTGCTGGCGATGATCGACATCCGCGACCGCGGCTTCGACCCTTGGGCCGGCTGGGCCGCGGCGGCAGCCGGTGTGGCGTTCTGGGTCTGGCGGCGTCCGGCCTTGCGAATGAGTCTGCCGCTGAGCGCCAGCGCCGGGGCGGCCATCGTGCTGGCCGGCATGGGAGCGCTGACCTTGTTGCAGCCGACGCGCCCGCCGCTGCCTGATCTCACCCTGCAAACGCTGCAGGGTCGCCCTGTGGCGCTGGCCAGCCTGCGGGGCAAGCCGCTGGTGGTCAATCTCTGGGCCACCTGGTGCCCGCCTTGCCGCCGCGAACTGCCGCTGCTGATCCAGGCCGCGCAGCAGCAGACCGGGGCGCGCATCGTGCTGGTCAACGAAGGTGAGGCGGCGCCGCGCGTGGCGGCGTATCTGCAGCGCGAGAAACTCGCCGATCCCGGCGTGCTGCTTGATCCGGACAACCGTCTGTTGTCGGCCTACCAGTCTCCCGGCTTGCCCACCACCCTGTTCATCCGCGCCGACGGCCGGGTGCAGCGCGTGCACATCGGCGAGCTCTCGGCCGCGACGCTGCAGCAGGGCATTGCCGAACTGCAGAAGTAAAAAACGCAAGCGGGTGCTTTCCGGCCGTCAGGCGCGGGTGTTGAGCGCCTTGCGGCGCGCGGCCTGCAGCAGGCGGTGGGCCGATTCGTTGGCGAGTTGTCGGCCATGCTGGGCCATCCAGTCCTGCGCGAGCCGCCCGAGCGGGGTGGTGGGCTGGCGCGGATCGACCGGGCATTGGAAGTTGCGCACCCAGTCGGCCACATCGGCTGCGGGCATGGGCCGTGCCAGCGCGTAGCCTTGGCCGGCATCGGCGCCCAGCAGGGTGGCGGCTTCGACCAGATCAGGGGTCTCCAGCCCTTCGACCACGACCCACAGGCCCAGGCTCTGCGCCAGTTGCACCAGCGCACCGATGAAGCCGATGACCTGCTCGGGGTCGCGCCCGGCTTCGCGTACCAGACCCTGGTCGATCTTGACGGTATGAAAGGGCAGGGTACGCAGGCGCAGCAGACTGGAATAGCCGCTGCCCAGATCGTCCATCACCAGGCGCACGCCGGTGGCGGCCAGCTCGCGCACGGCGGCGTCGCGCCGCTGCGGGTTGTCGAACTCGGCGTTTTCCAGCATTTCGAGCGACAGGCGATCGGGGGTGACACCGGCCTCGCGCAGCGCCGATTCAACGCGGTGGCGGCAGTCTTCCTGCAGCAGCACGTCGAGCGGCAGATTCAGCCCCAGATTCAGGCGCACGCCCTCGGCTTCCCAGCGGGTGATATGGGCCAGGGCCTGCTGCAGACCGCCGCGGAACAGGCGAGACAGTTCGGCATGGCCGAACCACGGCAGAAACTGCCCCGGCATGGCGAGGCTGCCGTCAAGCATGCGCAAACGCGCCAGGGCTTCGACGCCGTAGGGGGCGCCGGTCTGCAGATCGACCACGGGTTGCAGGTGCATTTCCAGCCCATCGTCGAACAGGCTGCTGCGCCAGCGTTGTCGCAGCGCCACCGGCACGGGCTGCTGCCGGGCATGCGCGTGCAGGCGTTGCCAGGCGCGGCTGAGCGTCTGGCCGAGGTTGTCGAGAAAGCTGCGCGCGGCGCTGCGCTCGAACATGTCGGGATAGCCGCCGTAAAGGCTGAGGATGACGACCACGCGGCCATTGCGATCGGTCAGTGGAATGGAGGCTGAGCTGCGCACGCCGACTTCGAGCGCCGCGTCGCGCCAGGGCAGCCCGACGCCTTTGACCGCGTAGCTCGACAGGGTGCTGATGCGCTCGGTTTGCCAGGCAGTCGCTGTGGGCCCGCTGCTTTCGGCCAGAGATCCCTGCAGCTTGGGCACCTTGAGACCGCCGTAATGCTTGTGCATGGCGCGGGCGAAGGGCTCGAAGCCGGCTGACAGTTCGATGACGAATTCGCCGTTGGCATCTGGTGCTCCCATGGCGGCGGCTTTCAGCCCGGGCAGGGTGACAAGGCGGTCGAGCGCCATTTGCATGAACTCGCTCCACGGCGGGCCATCCTGCTGCGCGTGTTCCAGCGCGATGACGCATTGCTGGAAGGTTTCGCGCAGCGCTTGCGCGGCTTCCATTTCGCTTTGCAATTCAGTTTGCATGCGCGCAATCAGCAGCTGGACGATGCGTCGTCGGTCGCGCGGGCGCACCCGCAGGCTGTGGCTCATGTCGATGAGCACCTGCTGATAGAGCCCGGCGGATTGCACCAGCAGCCGTGTGGGCACCCCGACCAGCGCGTGGATCTGGCCGATGCGGGTGGCTTCGCGCACATGTTCGGTCAGCTCAAGCTTCGGGTCGAGCAGGCGCCGAAACTGATCGGCCTGCCGCGCCTTGAGATGGTTGAACTCGGCTTCTGTGAGGTGGCCGAACAGCTGCGCCGATTCGGCATCGCGCTGCACCAGAAGGTAGAACTGCTCGACGAATTCATCAGAGGCCGATTGGAAATGCGACACGGCCATGCACAGCAGGGATTCAGCCAAGGGGCCGTAGGGCTGCGGCGCCCAGTGGTCCAGCCCCTCATCGAGTAAATCGGCCTCGATCTCCTGACCCCAACGCAGCCACCAGTGCTGGCGTGTGCGTTTGTGCGGCTTGATGCTGTGCAGCGCGACATCGGCGCGGCGCAGCAGGGTGTCGGGGTCGGGGCCGTCCAGCGGATACAGGGCCAGCCCCATGCTGAGCCCGAGGCGGCCTGTTTTGCCCTGAGGCAGCGGCGCCGTCAGCGGCAGCAGCGCGCCGAGCGCCTCGATGCGGCGTTCGATGTCGGCTGCGCCGTGCGGGCCCTGGAGTACGAGGACGAATTCGTCGCCGCCGATGCGCGCGAGCAAATCGTCCGGGTCGAGGTGGGCGCTGATCTGCTGCGCGACCTGCTTGAGCACTTCGTCGCCTGTGGCGTGGCCCCAATCGTCGTTGATGGCCTTGAAATCGTCGAGGTCGAGCAGGCCGAGGGCCACGGTAGCGCCGCGCTCTTGCGCCATGGCCAACCGCTGCGGCAGCCATTCGTCGAGCGCATAGCGGTTGGGCAGGCCGGTGAGTGCGTCGTGCCGGGCCTGCCAGCGCATGCGCTCCTGCGAGGCGCGACGCTCGCTGATGTCTTGCCCCACCCACACCGAATCGACTCCGGGCTGACCCGTGACGGCCTGGCCCGTCAGCTCGCACCAGAACAGGCTGCCGTCGCGCCGCCGCATGCGCAACTCACGCTTGACCGATTCACCCCGCGCCATGGCGGCATACAGATCGGCGCCGATGGCCTCGAACTCGGCGTCGTTGGCATAAAGTGCGCGTGCTGGCAGACCTTGGAGAGATTGGAGATCGGGGTAACCGAACATCTCGAGCATGCGCGCATTGCCGCTGCGGATGACGCGGTCTCCCACCAGCGCGATGCCGACCAGCGCGTTGTCCAGCATGGCCTGACGCAGCAGCGCGGCCGACTCGCGCTCGCGCTGCAACTGATCCATGTGCAGCAAGGCGCCCACCATCGAGGCGACGAATTCGAGCAGCTTGAGATCGGCGTCGCTGGGCGCTCCGGGCTCCAGCCCGGTGAGGGCAAAACTGCCGATGACCTGGGCGCCGTCGCGCACCGGCCACGACCAGCAGGAGCGCAAACTCCATTGCTCGGCCACGGCCCGCAGGTCGTCCCAGCGATCATCCGTGGGGATGTCTGCAATGAATGTGGGCGCGTTGTGCAGCACCGCATTGCCGCACGAACCGGCATGCGGCCCAGGTGTGAGTCCGTCAAAGGCGCTCAACAATTCAGGCGGGCCGCTGGGGAGCGCCAGCGGGTGCAGAGTGCCATCCGGCCCCAGCCGCAGGATGCTGGCAATGCGTCCCGGCACGGCCTGCTCGGCCATGCGGCACAGCACGGCCGCCAGCTCGGCGACCGGCCGCCCCGCGGCCAGCCCCCGCAGAATCTCGCTGGGCAGGTCGAGCAGTCCGAGTGACGATGGCTGATCTTGCATGTTTACAATTTTCGGATAGGGTGACAACTCCTCACCCTTGTCTCAGATGCACGCAACTTTACGATGCCGCCGCCCGAACGGGGCGTGAATTTTTCCTCGAAAACCCGAAGCCGCGCGATGCGCCCCGCGCTCCGAGAGCGCATCCCGCAGCGCGCAAACCCGCTATCTTGCGCACCTCTGATCCGCACCCTGCGGACTTGCGTTTTTTCTATGCCTACCTCCCAAATGACCCTGGCCGCCATCGGCGGTCTGATGCTCAATGCCTTCGTCTGGGGCGTTTCGTGGTGGCCGTTCCGCCATTTCAACGGCCTGGGGCTCAATCCGCTGTGGGCGACGGCGGCGATGTATGCGGTCTGCACGCTCCTCATCGTGGCGGCTAAACCGTCTGCGGTGGGCGAGTTGTGGCGCAATCCACCGCTGTGGGGGATTCTGCTGGCCTCGGGGGCGACGAACGCGGCGTTCAACTGGGGCGTGACCGAGGGCGACGTGGTGCGGGTGGTGCTGCTGTTCTACCTCATGCCGGTGTGGGCCACACTGCTGGCGCGCTGGCTATTGAACGAAAGACTCACACGGCTGGTCGGGCTGCGCCTGGCGCTGGCTTTGGCTGGGGCGATGGTGGTGTTGTGGCCGCAGGGGGGCGGTCTGCCGCTGCCGCAACACCCGGCGGACTGGCTGGGCGTGATCGGCGGCATGTTTTTCGCGCTCAACAATGTGCTGCTGCGCAAGTATGCGCACACACCGCCCGAGGCGCGCGGCCTGGCGATGTTCGCCGGCGGGGTGATCGTGGCGGGCGGCGTCGCGGCACTGCTGACCGCCGGCGGCGGCATTGCGCCCATCCCCGCGCCGGCGCCGGGGTGGATGATGGGCGTGGTGCTGATGGCGCTGGCCTTTCTGGCGGCGAATCTGGGGCTGCAGTATGGCGCGGAGCGGCTGCCGTCTGCGCTGACGGCAGTAGTGATGACGGTGGAAATCGTGTTTGCCAGCGGCAGCGCCGTGCTGCTCGGCGCCGAGCATTTGAGCGCGCAGGCGCTGTGGGGCGGCGGCCTGATTCTGCTGGCGATATTGCTGGCCGCATGGCCGGCGCGGAAACAGGCCGAGGCCGACGCGGTGCCGGAGGTCAGTGGCGGAAACCGCCGCTCGCGGTGATGCTGGTGGTGTCCACGTAGTCGGAGCCGGAGTGGTTGTCGGGCGAGAAGCGCACGGTGAAGCCGCCGAGGTTCTCGTTGC
>NZ_JBYCKI010000260.1:0-5314 GCF_057473305.1 Thiomonas sp. TH-17 | reverse complement strand
TGCCTGAGGAATATCGCCATGAGCCGGAGATGGCGCTGGCGGGCGGAGCGGACGGCATGGATCTGGTGCGACGTTTTCTGCACGACGCGCCCGCGCACCTTTCAGCCCGTGGCATTGTGGTGCTGGAAGTCGGCAACGAGCGCGCCGCCTTCGAGGCTGCATTCCCGCATTTGCCCGCGATCTGGCTGGAGACCGAACTGCATGCCGAAGGTGTCTGCGTGCTGACGGCGGACGATTTGCGACTCGCCTTCTCGCCCGGAGCGGGGGCATGATCCGTCTCACCGACATCGTTTTGCGCCGCGGCATTCAGGTGGTGCTCGATCAGGCCAGTCTGACCCTGCACCCCGGCGACAAGGTCGGCCTGGTGGGCGTAAACGGCGCGGGGAAAACGTCTTTGTTCGCCTTGCTCCTCGGCGGTCTGCATGAAGATGCGGGCCGGCTGGAAAAGCCGGCGAACTGGCGCCTGGCCACGGTGGCCCAGGACGTTCCCGATTCCGACGGCACCGCGACCGATTTCGTGCTGCTAGGCGATGTTGCGCTGCAGGCCGCGCAGCAGGCGCTGCAGGCCGCCATGACCGCGCCCGAACACGACGAAGCCTCGGGTCATGCCCTGGCCGAAGCGCAGCATGCGTTTGAGCTTGCCGATGGCTATACCGCCCGCGCCCGCGCCGAAGCCTTGCTGCTCGGCCTGGGCTTCAGCGTGGCCGAGTTGCGCAAGCCGGTGATGCAGTTCTCCGGCGGCTGGCGCATGAGGCTGGCCTTGGCGCAGGCGCTGTTCGCCCCCAGCGACTGTCTGCTGCTCGACGAGCCGACCAATCACCTCGATCTCGACGCCCTGGTCTGGCTGGAGCAATGGCTGGCGCGCTATCCCGGCCTGTTGCTGGTCATTTCGCACGACCGCGAATTTCTCGACGCGGTGTGCCGCGTCACCGTGCATCTCGACGGCGGCAAGCTCACCCGCTATGGCGGCAATTACACCCTGTTCGAAGAGCAGCGCGCTGAAAAACTTATGCAGCAGCAGGCGGCGTTTACCCGCCAGCAGCAAGACATCGCGCGGTTGACGCGCTTTGTCGAACGCTTCCGCGCCAAAGCGACCAAGGCGCGGCAGGCGCAGAGCCGCATGAAAGCGCTGGAGCGCATGGAGCGGCTGGCGCCGGTCTATCTGAGCGGGGCGCTGCGCATCGAGCTGCTTGAGCCGCTGAGCCTGCCGCAGCAGTTGCTCACCTTGAGCGAGGCCGATTGCGGCTACGGCGATCCGCCGGTGTTGCGGTCGGTGGCGCGAGAAATCACCGGCGGGCTGCGCATCGGCATTCTGGGGGCGAACGGTCAGGGCAAGTCCACGCTGGTGAAAACGCTGGCCGGGGTGTTGCCCCTGCGGGCCGGTCACCGCCGAGAAGGCAAGGGGCTGGTGATCGGTTACTTCGCGCAGCAGGAAGTGGATGTGCTGCGGCTAGATGAGTCGCCCCTGCAGCACATGCAGCGCCTGGCGCGCGACATCGCCCCCAGCACCACGGAGCAGGAATGGCGCAACTGGCTTGGACGCTATCAGTTCGACGGCGACATGATGACCCGCGCCTGCGGCAGCTTTTCCGGTGGCGAAAAAGCACGGCTGGCGCTGGCCCTGGTGATCTGGCGCAAACCCAATCTGCTGCTGCTCGACGAGCCGACCAACCACCTCGATCTGCCTACCCGCGAGGCGCTCGCCATGGCCTTGCAGGACTTCGCGGGCACGGTGCTGCTGGTGTCGCATGACCGGGCTTTGCTGCGCGCCACCTGCGACGCTTTCTGGCTGGTGGCCGACGGCCAGGTACGAGATTTCGACGGCAGTCTCGACGACTATCAGCAATGGGCGCTCTCGCGCACCGCGCAGCGCCAGAGCGCGGCACAAGACAAGCCGCAGCCGTCCGGCGCCGTCGCAGACGAACCCTTGCCCGCCGCCGACCGCAAGGAAGCCCGCCGCCAGCAGGCCGAGCAGCGGCAGCAGCGCGCGCAGCAGCTCAAGCCGGTCAAGGCCGAGTTCACGCGGGTCGAACAAGAGCTGCGCCAGCTCGAAGCCGAGCGCACCGCTATCGAGGCTGCGCTGGCGCACCCGGACGCTCCAGCCGCCGAACGGGTGGAGCAGGGGCGGCGGCATCACGCCCTGTCCGAGCGCATCGGCGCACTGGAAGAGCGCTGGCTCGAACTGGGCGAACAGCTGGAGTCTTTGCAATCGGTTTGAGCTCCCCCGCCGCGAAATTTGATCCATGCTGATATGCGAACATTTCTATCCGAGTAAATTGCTCAGCTGTTCATTCACCTCAGCGCCGACCTGTCTGCGCGCCATCCCGGAGTTTCCATGAAACAAACCCTGCTGCAGGAAAAATACCCCGTTTACGTTGCCGAAGTTTCCAAATCCGAAACGCGTTACACCACGGTCGATGAAGTGGTGGCGTATTTCAAGGAAAAGATCGCGGCCAATCCCAAGGTGAAATTCATCGCCGTGTTCGACCATTTCGAACACACCACGGCAATCGGCGGCACGATTGCGCCGGAAATCAAGGCTGCAGCCGAAGTGATCTTCTGCTTCGGCATCGCATTGCCCAACCCCATGGTGCTGGCTGTGCGTCCCCGCTCCATCGGCATCGCTGACATGGGCGACAAGTTTGTGGTCACCTTCCTCGAAGCGCCGATGGCCCCTGCCAACGAAGCCATGGAAGCCTGGACCAAGGGCCTGCACAACAAAGACTGATGTCGGCTCCGGCCCTTTCAGCCTGACCAAGGCACCGCGCGACTGCGAAGTCCGCGGTGTTTTTTGTGTGCCGAAAAATTACCCTGGAGCCCTGCGAGCCACGCGCCACAACAGCACGGCAAAGCAGCTTGCCGCGATCGCCAGTCCGGTGGTGTTGCCCATCCAGAATCCGGCGGCGCCTTGCAGCGCGGGCGGGGTGATGCCCAGCGTATTGAATCCCAGCAGATAGCCGCCCCCCAGGCCGACACCCCAAAGCGACAGCGCATACAACATGCTGGGCAGCAAGGCGATGTGGTACGAGCGCAGGATGAAGGCGCTGGTCGACTGCACCGCGTCGAACACCTGATAAAGCGCGATGAACAGGAACAGGTGATAGGCCACGGCCTGCACCTGCGGGTCGGAGGTGTACCAGCCGATGATGCGCCCGCGCTCCAGCCAGACGACCAGGCCGATGACGATGGAGAGCAGCGCAGCAGCCCCCACGCCGCTCCAGGCCGTGTGCCGCGCGGCCCGGCTGTGGCCGGCCCCCAGATGCTGGGCCACTACCGAGCCCGTGGCGATGGAAATGGACAGCGGCAGCATATAGAGCACGGTGGCGAAGCTGGCGGTGATCTGGTGGGCAGCGAGCACGGTGTCTCCCAAGCGGGCGATGAACAGCGCCATGAAGGTGAAGGCCGACACCTCGACCAGCAGACTCAGGCCGATCGGCCCGCCCAGACGCAGCAAATGCGCTTGCGCCTTCCAGTCCGGCCAGTCCCAGCGCGAGAGCGCGGCATAGGGACGCAGCGCGGCGCTGTAGCGGTGCTGCAGCAACGCCACCGCAAGCAGCCCATATTGAGTCAGCACGGTGGCGGCGGCGCAGCCCTCCGCGCCCAGCGGCGTCATGCCGTGCAGGCCGAATTTCTCGGGCAGTAGAAACACGGCATTGAGCAACAGCTTGACGCCCAGGCCCCCAATCTGCAGGGCGGCGGTCAGCAAGGGGCGCGAAATGGCCTGGCTGAGCGCGGCGTGCACCCGAAAGGCGAGAGCCGCCGGCAGGCCGAGGGCGAGAATCGCCAGATAGCGATCAACCGTCGCATCGCGCGCCTGACCGGTCAACGCCAGCAGCGGCTGCGGCCAGAGCAGCACCGCGATGCCCAGTGCGCAAAGCCCCCCGGCCAGCCAGAGCCCCTGGCGGAAACTGGCCCCCACCGCGTCGGGCTGGCCCGCTCCGAACCCTCTCCCGAGCGTGGGCAAGAGGGACTGGGTGACCCCGGAGAGCGAGACGAACAAGGTGATGTAGATCGCCTGCCCGATGGACAGAGTGGCCAGACTGGCCGTGGAGGCGAAGCGCCCCAGCATCACCGTATCGGCCACGCCGAAGCCGATGACGGCTAGCTGGCCAATGAGCACACTCACCGCCAGACGCAACAGATTGCGCAGAGGACGCATGGGATGCGGCTCAGGGGCGTGAAGGCGCGAGACGTTGGTACAGATAGAGCGTGCCGCCGCGATCCCCCGGACGGCCACCGCGCCAGATCAGACGCCACTGCGACTCAGGCAGCGCAGCGCGCGCGCCCAGCGCGTAGCTGCATTGCGCCGTGCGCGAGGCGGAAAAATCGAGTCGGCTCCAGTAGCCGATCAGCGCCTGCGTGGTCAGATCGATGGCCACAGGCTGCAGGCAGGGCGAGCCGACCTGCATCGACAGCGCGCTGGCGCTGCGCACCGCATGCGCGACCTCGCGCCCCACGTTGCGGTAGGTGCTTGCATAGTTCAGCACCGGCATCCACAAGCTGCCCACCAGCACCCAGGCCAGGGTCACGCCGCTGGCCGACAACACCATGCCCTTCCACAAGGGGTGACGGTGGCGGCCGGTACGCCAAACAACCACCGCACCCCAGGCCAGAGTGGCGAATAGCGAGATCGCCAGGGCGACGGGGTCGAGACTGAATTGGAAGCCCGGCGCCAGTCGCGCAATATTGGCGGCCGGCTTGGCCGGCCAGCCGATGAACATGGCCAGCCACATGACCCAGACCACCAAGGCCAGCAGGCTGTAGAACAGCACGGCAAACCAGTCGATCGCCGCCAGACCCGCGCGGCGCAAGACCGGCAGCGCAAACCCCGACAGAATGGCCAGGGGCGGCAGGGCCAACAGAAAAACCTTGTCGTTGTTGCCCAGCGCCAGCGCGCTCAGCAAGGCCAGGGCTGCAAGGGCCCATGCGGGCCGCAGATGCCAGGCCAGCAGAGACTCACGCCAGCGCCACAAGCCCCATGCGGCCAGCGGCCAGGCTGGCCAGGTGAACCACAGCCCGATGCGAAAGAAATTGCCCAGGGTGTCCAGATCGGGCCATTTTCCTCTCAGCATCCACCCCATTTGCGATTCGGCCCACAGCCCTGACGACACACCGACCGCCAACGCCAGCATGAGTGCCCAGTTGCCGCGGCGCAAGCTGCCCCACAGCACGAGACCGAGCGTGAAGGTCAGCAGCAGGGCAAACCATCCCGCCGCCGTCAGCGCCAGACACAGCAAGCCCGTGGCGATCAGGCTGGCCGATTTCCAGGGCTTGCGCGGCAGCAGCGATACCCCCAGCAAGATGCCACTCACTG
>NZ_JBYCKI010000259.1:0-4248 GCF_057473305.1 Thiomonas sp. TH-17 | reverse complement strand
CTGGCTGGGGGCAACTTCGGCGCAGGCCGCCTTGCCGCGCCCCGTGCGGTGGAGCGCAGAGCAGATACGGTCGGCCGACTTGCGGATCGAGCACCTCACGCCCGCGAGCTACCGCACGCGATTCACCGCCAGCGCCACCGTCCAGAGCCCCACGGGTTTGCTGCGCAGCCTGAGTGCACTGGACGCGGCAAGGTCGCGGCTCAAGGTCGCGCAAAGCAGCCTGCAACTCGCCGCCATGCAGGCCGAGCGCGATCAGGGGCTATTCGAGGCCGGACAAAATGTCGCGCTGGCCGAAGTGCAGCAAGCGCAGGCAGCCGCCGAGCAAGCGCGGGCCGAGGTCGACAGCGCACATGCGGCAGTGGAAGTGGCTCAAGCACAGCTCACCGCCCAGCTTGGCACGGCGCTGGCGTCGCAACTGAGCAGGCAAGCTGCGCTGCGCCAGGCCATTCTGAATGGGAGCGAACTCATCGTCGATCTCACTTTGCCGCCGGGCCGAGCCCTGCCCCAGACAGCGCAAGTCGAACTGCATATTCCAGGCAGCCAGCGCACTGTGCACACCCGCGTCATCGGCCCGGCGGCTGCGGCCTCCAGCCAGTTGCAGGGATGGCGCGAGGTGCTCATTGCGCCCGCTGCACCCGGTCTGATGCCGGGGCTGGAATTGGTGGCCGAAGTGCAGTCCGCACGGGCGCAATCTGGCGTCAGGCTGCCGCCCAGCAGTGTGGTGTGGACTGACGCAGAGGCGGTCGTGTTCGTTGCCACCGCAGCCAAAGACAAGGCCCGCCAATTCACGGCGCGCAAGGTTTCCACCGCCTGGCCGTTGCATGGGGGGTATGTGCAACCGGGCTGGGGCGCGGTGGATGTGGTGACGCGCGGTGCCGGACTGGTGCTGACGCCGCCACCAAAGCCGCACGCCCTGCCCGCTGTTGGCGGAGACGACGACTGATGGCCCGCGCCTCGGGTTTGCAAGCCGCGCTCATCGCCTTGAGCATTCGCCGCCGTGGCGTGGTGCTGGCGCTGGCCGTGCTGCTCGCAGCGCTGGCTGTCAATGTGGCGCGCAAGGCGAGTACCGATGTGTTTCCGGAATTCGCCGCCAAGATGGTGAAGGTGCAGACCGAAGCCGTCGGCCTGTCGCCCGAGCAGGTGGAACTGCTCGTCACCAATCCGCTGGAGGCGGCGTCCAGCGGGCTGCTGGGCGTGCGGCAGGTGGCGTCGAAAAGCCTACCCGGCATTTCCATTCTGAAGCTGTATTTCGAGGCGGACACCAAGCTGCAAGAAGACCGCTGGCGCGTGGCGCAACACCTCGCCAGCGTGCATCTGCCTGCGGGCGTCGGGCCGCAACGGCTGATTCCGCTGACTTCCAGCACAGGCACGGTGTTGATGGCCGGGCTGACTTCGCATCAAAAGAGCCTGATGGACCTGCAATCCATCGCGCAATGGGACATTCGCCCGCAGCTCATGGCGGTGCCTGGCGTGGCCAATGTGCTGGTGTTCAGCCAGCAAGTGCGCGCACTGCAGGTGCGGGTCGATCCGCAGGCGCTGCAGCGCTTTCATCTCGATCTGCACCAAGTGCTGGCGGCAACTCAGCACGCCTCGGGGCTGATGGGCGCGGGCTTCATGCCCACGCCGGAGCAGCGCGTGCTGCTGGTCAGCCACGGCGCGGCCGACACGCCACAGGCGCTATCGGCCACCGTGCTGCGCGCCACGCCAGACGGCTCAATCACCCTGGGCGATGTGGCGCAGGTGGGCTATGCCTCGCTGCCCGCCATCGGCGGCGCCGCTATCAGCGGCCAGCCAGCAGTCATCCTCAAAATTCAAGAGTCCTACGGCGCCAACACCCTGCAGGTGACGCGCGGCGTGCAGGCCGTGCTGCAGCGGCACCGGGCCGGGCTTGCGGCACAAGGCATCACCCTGCACGCCAACCTGTTCCGCCCGGCCGATTTCATCACCATCGCGATGCGCAATGTGCGCGACTCGCTGCTGCTGGGCGCTCTGCTGGTGGTGCTGGTCATCGCCCTCACGCTGCTGGACTGGCGGGCGGCGCTGATCTCGTCGCTCGCCATTCCGCTATCGTTGCTTGCCGCCGTCACCGTGCTGGTGTGGATGGGGGTCACGCTCAATGTGATGACCCTCGGCGGCCTGGCGATCGCCATCGGCGTGGTGGTGGACGACGCGGTGATCGACGTCGAGAACATCCTGCGCCGACTGCGCGCTAACGCCGCGACCGCGCAACCGCAGCCGCCGCTGCGCGTCATCCTCGCCGCATGCCTGGAAGTGCGCGGCGCGGTGGTCTACGCCACCGCCGCGGTGCTGCTGGTCATCGTCCCGGTGCTGCTGTTGCCGGGGTTGTCGGGCCGCCTGTTCGCGCCGCTGGCGCAGGCGTATGCGCTGGCGGTGCTGGCCTCGCTTGGAGTGGCGCTCACGGTCACGCCAACGCTGGCCGCGCTGCTGCTGGCCGGACGCGATCACCGGCTTCATACGCCTGCCCCGGTACGCGTCGCCCAACGTGGTTACAGCGCCCTGCTCCACCGCCTGCTGCCACACTGGGCGCCTGCAGCACTCATCACACTCCTGCTTGTCGCCGGAGCGGCGCTGCTGGCGCGAGGCATGGGGGGCAGCTTTCTGCCGCCACTGCAGGAGGGGCAGTACATCGTCCACATGCGGTTGGCGCCAGGGGCGTCCATCACGGCCTCGCTGGACGAGGGCGCGCGCGTGACACGGGCGCTGGAACAACTGCCCGAGGTGCGACTGGTGGCGCAACACACTGGCCGGGCCACACTGTCTCCAGATGCCTCCGGCACACAAAGCAGTTCGCTCGACGTGAACCTCAAGCCGGGCGCCGATTCGGCGCAAGCGCTGGCAGCTATCGAGCGCGTGCTCGGCGGCTTCGCCGGTGCCAGTTTTCGCGTCAATAGTTTTCTCACCGAGCGCATGGACAACACCGTGGCCAGTGGCGCGGGCGCGCCGCTGGTGGTGCATGTGCTGGGCAACCATCTGCGCACCCTCGATGCCGTGGCCACGCGGGTTGCCGCTGTGCTGAGCCGCCTGCCCACAGCCAGAGGCGTGCAATTGCAAGCCCCGCCCGGCGTGCCGCAACTCGACATCGCCCTCAATGCGCAGGCGCTGCGCCGCTGGGGGCTGCAGCCGCTCCCGGTGCTTCAGACCATCCAAACCGCGTTTGCCGGCCGCATCACCGGCACGGTGTTCCACGGCGCGGTGCCGGTGCCGGTGCGCGTGGTTCTGAACCGAAGCGCCCGCGACAATCCACAGGCGCTGGGAGATCTGCGCATCCACACACCTGCGCTGGGCTTCGTGCCGCTGTCGCAACTGGCGCACATCACCGCAGCCAGCGGCCCGTCGGACATCCGCCATCTGGGCGGTGAGCGGGTGCAGACCGTGCTGGCCTCCACCACGTCGGCCAATCTCACCGGCTTCGTGCACCGCGCACGCGAGGCCATTGCCCGGCAGGTGCAGTTGCCGCCAGGCATCACCCTGCAATTCGAGGGCGAGGCGGCGCAGCGCAGCGCCACGCTGCAGCGGCTGGGCGTGGACGTGCTCGGGGTGCTGGCCGGATTGATCCTGCTGCTGTCGATGGCCTTGGGGCGCAGGCCCCATGCGCAGGATGGGCATGCGGCCACGCCGCTCCAGGCCGCTTCCACCACGACGCGGCAGGTCCTGCTGGTGCTGCTCTCGGTTCCCACCGCCTGGGCGGGCGGCGTGTTCGCCGCCTGGCTGGTGGGCGGCGTGCTGTCTCTGGGGGCGGTGATCGCCCTGCTCGCGCTCATGGGCATCAGCCTGCGCAATGCCATTCTCATCTTCGCCCACGCCGCGCAATTGCAGCGCGAGCAGGGTCTGGACTGGAATACCGACACCTTGCAGCGCGCCGTCGCCGACCGATTGGCCGCCATCGTGATGACCAGCCTGGTCACTGCACTGGGCGTGCTGCCGCTGGCGCTGGGCCTGCATGCCCCAGGGCGCGAAATCGAAGGGCCGATGGCTGTGGCGCTGCTGGGCGGACTACTCACCAGCCTGCTCTACAACCTGTTCGTGCTGCCCTCTTTGGCGCTGCGTTTTGGCGTGGCCCATCCCCGGAACCAGGCGCCCGAATGAAGACTCTTACCGATCGCACTCATCCCTCGCCTGCAACCGGCACAAAGCGGTGGTCGCCGCCGGTTGTTGCACAACCCGCCATCGCCAAGGAGAACAACTTGCACACTTCCAACCCCCTGCGCGCTCGGGCGCGCAATGCCG
>NZ_JBYCKI010000258.1:0-11912 GCF_057473305.1 Thiomonas sp. TH-17 | reverse complement strand
CGGACTGCGACGATGGCACACCGGTCGTGGGTTGAGTTGTCAGACCGCCCGGCTTGGTGATCAGTGTGGTATCGGCATAGGCCGTGTCCACCTTGAAATGCATGGGGCCGGTCGTCTGCGACTCGGGCGACAGCGTCCCCGCCGTCAGGGATGGGGGCGCGAAGGTGAGAGGCGGTTTAGCCTGTGATGGCTGGTGGCTTTGGGGCGGCAGACTCTGGGGAAGAGATCGGGTCGCGGGCGCAGACATCTGCCGCGTGACCGGCCCGCGACTGCGAGTCGCGGGGGAGGCGTGATCGCCCGCCATCGATTTTTCGATCTCGTTGATTTTTCGCAGGGTTTCGTCCCGGTCGTGTACCGGGGCGGGTTGGGATGTCAGCTCGGGAACATTGGTCTGCAGGCTGTCATCCATGCCCAGATCGGTGGCCTCGCGTCGGCGTAGCTTGCGCAGGCCGTCGAGTTCGCGTTTGCGGATGAAATCGTCCTGGCGCTTCTGGTCCTCGCGGGCCTTGACCCGGGCGAGGTTCTCATGCTCTTGAAGGGCTTGTTCGTCGGTCAGCGACCAGTCGCGGGTCGGGTTCTTGACGAAAGAACCCACTCGCTTCCAGAAACCGCCTGAATCAGAACTGCTCATGCCTGAGTTGCCCGGAAATCGCGCCTGCCGCAGGGAGGCGGCAGATCATCAATCAATCGTTGAACATTTTTTGCTTGAGCTCGCGTCGCTGCTGCGCTTCGAGTGACAGCGTGGCCGTCGGCCGGGCCAGCAGACGGCCGATGCCGATGGGCTCGCCCGTTTCTTCGCACCAGCCGTAGTCGCCGCTTTCAATGCGCTGCAGCGATTGTTCAATTTTTTTCAGCAGCTTGCGCTCGCGGTCACGGGTGCGCAACTCCAGCGCATGCTCTTCTTCAATGGTGGCGCGATCGGCCGGATCGGGAACCAGCAGCGTGTCTTCGCGCAGATGCTCGGTGGTTTCGCCCGCGCTCTTGATCAGATCGTCGCGCATGGTGCTGAGCAGACGCTTGAAGTAGTCGAGCTGGACTTCGTTCATGTACTCGGCCTCGGGCATGGCCAGCAGCTCTTGCTCGGTCAGTTCGGAGGCAGACTTGTGCTTCCAGGCATTGGCATGCTTGGGGTCGGCTTTTCTGGGGATGGGTTCGATGGTTGTGCTGCTCATGGAACTTCTGTCGAGTCGGATAGGTTCCGGCGACCCCATGGCCGCCGACAAGGGTTTTGAGGCGTGGAGTTTACTCACGCCAGAAGAAGATGAGCGCCGAAGCGCCGGGGAAGCTGTGACTTTTTTGGCAGGTGCGGCAGAGACGACCGGCGCGGATTGCGCCGCTGTAGCCTTGGCGGCCGACTTGGCGGGCGCAACTGGCTCCGCCTGAACGACTGGCGCTGCCTTGGTCTTGGCTGCGACTGGTTTGACTGCGGGTTTTTTGTCTGCTGCCGCAGGCTTGCTCTTGCCTGGAGCTGCGACCGCTTTTTGAGGCGACTTGACCACGAAAATCCTCCCGAACTTTCCCATCCGACGGCCCATCGCCGCCTGATTTGCTGCATGGCTCGGCACGGACAAAGAGAATTCGTCGTGCGCTGCACCGATCTGATTTGAAAGTGTGGGGCCGCCCATGATCGCGACTTGCCCCGACCTTGACCGCTCTTGGCATCATGCCTTTGCTGTGCCGGGACGCAGCGCAACCCAACGGACCCCCACTGCGTTTTGTCGTGCGAGCTGTCTTGCGGGCTGGCCACTGTCAAAACCGCCCGATTCTATTCATTTCGGGTGGCAAGGCAAATGCATCATCCGATCAGGCATTGCTGAAGGCCTTTTTCGAGGATGTCACGCGGCAGGTCGATGCCGATGAACACCATCTTGCTCTGCCGCTGCTCTTGCGCGCCCCAGGGCGCTGCGAGATCGCTGCCCATGAGCTGGTGCACGCCCTGGAAGACGACCTTGCGGTCGATGCCCTGCATGTTCAGCACGCCCTTGTAGCGCAGCATGCGCGGGCCGTAGACCTGCACGATGGCGCCGAGAAAGTCTTCGAGCTTGGCGGGGTCGAAGGGTTTGTCGGCGCGGTAGACGAAGGATTTCACGTCATCGTCGTGGTGATGATGGTGCGGGTGATTGCAGTGTTCGCCGTGTTCGTGTTCGTGCTCGTGGTCATGGTGGGCATGATCGTGGTGGTCGTGATGATCGTGATCGTCGGCCTTGAGGAAATCGGGGTCGATGTCGAGCTTGGCGTTGAGGTTGAAACCCTTGAGGTCGAGCACCTGCGACAGCGGCACCTCGCCGAAATGCACCACGCTTTGCTTTGCGCGCGGATTCATGTGGGCGAGCCGATGCTGCAGGGCGGCGAGTTCGTCGGCACTGACCAGATCGGCCTTGGAAATGAATATCTGATCGGCGAAACCCACCTGGCGACGCGCTTCCTGCCGACTGTCGAACTGCTGGTTGGCGTGCTTGGCGTCGACCAGGGTGAGGATGGCGTCGAGCATGTACTGGCTGGCGACCTCGTCGTCCATGAAAAAGGTCTGCGCCACTGGGCCAGGGTCGGCGATGCCAGTCGTTTCGATCACCACGCGGTCGAACACCAGTTCGCCCTTGCGACGCTTGGCGGCCAGATCGGCCAGGGTGGCGCGCAGATCGTCGCGAATGGTGCAGCAGATGCAGCCGTTGGACATCTGCACGATCTGCTCGCCCGCTTCCTGCACCAGGATGTCGCTGTCGATGTTCTCTTCGCCGAACTCGTTTTCGATCACGGCAATCTTGGAGCCATGCGCTTCGTGCAGCACGCGCTTGAGCAGGGTGGTCTTGCCGCTGCCGAGAAAGCCGGTGACGATGGTGGCGGGAATGAGGGAGGCCATGGTGGGATTCCTTGAGAGAAGCAACGCCCATTCAGATCGGGGCGATCAACGAAAAATCAACTGGAAGTTCAACTGCGGCGCAGCAGCAGTCCCTTGAGATACTCGCCTTCGGGGAAATGCAGGCTTAAGGGATGGTCGAGCCCAGCGCCGGTGCGGGCGACGATCTGCGCGTCTGCGCCCGCGTCGAGAGCGGCCCCGGCGACGATTTTCTGGAACAGCTCGGCACTGACGCCGCCTGAGCACGAAAAGGTGAACAGCCAGCCGCCGGGCGGCAGCAGGTGGAAGGCCAGGCGATTGATGTCTTTGTAGGCGCGCGCGGCGCGTTCGACTTGTTGCGGGCTGGCGGCGAATTTGGGCGGATCGAGCACGATGGCGTCGAACTGCGCGCCTTCTTCGCGCAGGCGGCGCAAGGTGGCGTTGACGTCGGCGTCGATGAATGGCGCCCGCCCCGGATCGAAGCCATTGAGCGCGACATGCTCGGCCGCAAGCGCCAGCGCGGGCGCGGAGGAATCGACCGACACGACGCGCTGCGCTCCACCGGCCAGGGCGGCCAGGGAGAAGCCGCCGGTATAGCTGAAGCAGTTGAGCACGCGCTGCAGGCCGTGCGCGCGCACCACGGCGGCAAAGCGGGCGCGTGCGTCGCGCTGATCGAGGTAGAAGCCGGTCTTGTGGCCGGTGGCGACATCGACCCGCAGCTGCAGCCCGTTTTCGCGGATCTCGACCTGGGTTTCCCCGTCGCCCAGCAGCCAGCCGGTGGACGCGGGCAAGCCTTCGCGCTCGCGCAGGGCGGCGTCCGAGCGTTCGTAAACGCGCGTTTCGGGCATGAGGGTGTGCAGGGCGCTGACGATCACGGATTTCCAGCGTTCGATGCCCGCGCTGCCCGCTTGCAGCACCACGATGTCGGCATAGCGATCGACGATGCAGCCGGGCAGACCGTCGCTCTCGCCGTGTACCAGGCGGCAGGCGGTGAGATCCAGACCGAGCGCCTGGCGGCGCGCGATGGCCGCGCGCAACTGCTCGGTGAAAAAAGCGGCGTCGATGCGCTGCGTGGCCTCGAAACTCCAGACCCGCAGGCGGATTTGCGAAGCGGGGCTGAAGGCTGCCCAGGCGAGAAACTGGCCGTCGTGCGCTTCCACGCGGACGGTTTCGCCCGAGTCACCGCCGCTGGGCCGCCCCAAGGCGGTGACAGCCCCCTCGGGGGGCAGCGCAGGCGCAGCCGTAGCGTGGGGGCGATTTCCCTTGGCGCTGCCCTTGGCGATCGAGCTGGCGAACACCCAGGGGTGGCGGCGCAGCAAGGAGCGTTCCTTGCCGGGATGAAGGCGGATGGTTTTCATGGAGGGGCCTTAAGGTTTCTTGCGTGCGCGGGGATGGGCGGCGTCGTAGACCTTGGCCAAATGTTGGAAGTCCAGGCGGGTGTAGACCTGTGTAGTGGCAATGCTGGAATGGCCCAGCAATTCTTGCACCGCGCGCAAATCGCCGCTGGACTGCAGCACATGCGAGGCGAAGGAGTGGCGCAGCATATGCGGATGCACGCGGGCATCGAGCCCGGCAGCGCGGGCGTGCTCGCGCAGTTCGAGCCAGACGCGCTGCGGCGTGAGGCGCGCGCCGCGTGCGCCTAGAAACAGCGCAGCCTGGGCGTCGGCGTCGGCATCGGGGCGGAGCAGGGCGGGGCGCTGCTCCAGCCATTGCTGCAGGGCGAGCAGGGCGGGACGGCCAATGGGCACGCTGCGCCGCTTGTTGCCCTTGCCGGTGACGGTGGCTTCGGCGGCGTCCCAGTCGATCCAGCCGCGCGCGGTCTTGCTGGCGCGCACGTCGAGCCCGGTGAGCTCGGACACGCGCAGCCCGCAGGAATAAAGCAGTTCGGCGATGGCATGCGCTCGCGCGCTGCGGGTGGCCGAGGGTTCGGTCGGGTGCCGGTGGGCCTGGGATGAAGGCTCTGCCGCCGGGGTCTGCGGTACGTAGGCGGCCAGCGCCACGGCCTGATCGACGGACAAGGCCTTGGGCAGCGGTTTGGCCGCCTTGGGTGCCCGAACGTCCTGCACCGGATTGGCGGCGACGAAGCCGAGCCGCCCCATCCAGCGGAAAAAGCTGCGCCAGGCAGACAGCCTTGCCGCGATGGCGCGAGGGCTCATGCCGGCGGCGTGAAGCTGCGCGGCCCAGCGACGGATGTGCAGCGATTCGATCGGCGTCTCGCCCAGCGTTTCGGCGCGCTGCAGCAGGTCATCGAGGTCGCGTCGATAGTTGACCAGCGTGCCGTCGGCCAGGCGGCGTTCGGTCTGCGCGTGGACGAGGTAATCCGCCACCCGCTGGCGTAAGGCCAGACCGCCGGATGCGGGCGTGGACGATGGCGTGGAAGGAGGCGGGACGGGCGCGGCCATGCGTCGGCGGCGGGCGGCGGGGCGCTGTTCAGCGGGCGAGCAGGCCCACGAGCGCCGCGCTGGCCAACTGGCTGATGAGAGTGAGGAAATCGGTGCCCATATCCGCGGTGAAGCGCTGGCCGTCAGGGGAGGCCAGCACCAGTAGCCCCATGCACATGCTGGTATGCGGGTTCTGCAGCGGGATGAGCGCGAGCGATTGCGCCATCTGCGCGTCCGGCAGCCAGTGCGCGGCCTCGAATCCCGGATTGGGACCGACGAAGGGTGCGGCCAGGCTGGCGGCGAAGGTCTTGGCGTCTTCGCTCACCCCGGTGGCGAAATCGAGCGCGGCGAACTCTTCGCGCACCGGCCAGAGCTTGAGCGCGGTCATGGGCAGGTCGAAGGCGGACTTGAGGGTGTCCTGCAGCGTTTGCGGCAACTGCTCCGGCGCGCCCTGTTGCGCCAGCATGACGTCGCGGGCCCACAGCAGCAGCTTGCCGGCCAGGGTTTCGTTGTCCAGCGCGTTGCGCATCATCGCGGCGAGGCGATGCTCCAGAGTGCGCATCTTGTCGCGCAGCATTTCCATCTGCCGCTCCTGCAGCGAGACGGCGCGGTTGCCGTGCGGGCTGAGCAGTTGCACGGTGGTGAGCAGTTCGGCGTGGCGCTCGAAAAATTCGGGGTTGGCGGCCAGGTAGGCGGCCAGATCGTGTTCGCTCAGTTCCATCGGGTGTTCTCCATCAGGGCAGATCGGGCAGGTCGATCGTGCCGTCAAAAACAAAAGCGGCGGGGCCGGTCATGCGCACGGGCTGGCCTGCGCCCGCCCATGAAATGGTCAGCTCGCCGCCGTGGGTCTGCACGTCTACCGCGCCTTGCAGCCAGCCGTGGCGCAGCCCGGCCACCACGGCGGCGCAGGCGCCAGTGCCGCAGGCCAGGGTTTCGCCCGCGCCGCGCTCCCAGACGCGCAGGCGGATGTGCTGGGCATCGACGATCTGCATGAAACCGGCGTTGACCCGGTTGGGGAATCGCGGGTGATTTTCGATCAGCGGGCCGTCGCGCAAAACGGGCGCGGTGTCCACATCGCCCACCCGCTGCACCGCATGCGGGTTGCCCATCGACAGCACACTCACCCAGGCGGTGGCGCCCGCGAGGTCCAGCGGCCATTGCTCCCAGCCATCCATCGGCTGCGGCGTCAGGCCGTGGGCCTCGAAAGGCACGCGCGGCAGCTCGAAAACCGGCGCGCCCATGTCCACGGTGACGCGGCCGTCGGGTTGCAGTTCAGGCTCGATGAGGCCGGAGAGCGTCTGCACTCGGATGCGACGCTTGGCGGTGAGCCCCTTGCCGTGCACATAGGCGACGAAGCAGCGCGCGCCATTGCCGCATTGCTCCACCTCGCCGCCGTCGGCGTTGAAAATGCGATAGCCGAAATCGACCTCGGGGGAGGGGGGCGCCTCGACCACCAGAATCTGGTCGGCGCCCACGCCAAAGTGCCGGTCGGCCAGCAGGCGCAGCTGTGCCGCGTTGAGGGCCAGCGGGGCACGGGTGGCGTCGAGCACGACGAAGTCGTTGCCGGCGCCGTGCATTTTGGTGAATGCGAGTTGCATGGGTCAGTAAAGAGAAGGCTCGCCTTCAGGGCGGTTCTTGAAACGCTTGTGCACCCAATGGTATTGCGCAGGCATGGTGAGCACCTGCTCTTCGATGAAACGATTCATGCGGCGAAGGTCGGCGTCGATGTCGGCGGGTTTGCCCCGGGCGTCCAGCGCGGGAAAATCGGCCCAGGCGGGATGCACGGTGATGGCGTAGCCGCGCGCGCCGGGCAGGATGCGGGTCACCACGGCGTAGACCCGGGCGTCGGCGGAAGCCGCCAGCCGCGGGGCGACGTCGAGGGTGGCAGCGGGAACCCCGAAAAAGTCGATGAAGCGCGAGCTGCGCAGGCCGAAGTCCATGTCGGGCAGGGTGTAGAACGGCACCCCGGCTTTGAGTTGCCGCAACATGCCTGCCGCGCCGTCATGCCGCGAGACGATGGCGGCGGTGTGAAAGCGGCTGCGCCGAGCGACCACCCAGTTGTCGAGCACCTTGTTTTTCTGCGGGGTGTACATGCCCGAAACCGGACGCGGCGCCACCAGACTGAGCGCCGTCCATCCCGCGTCGAGCCCCTCGAAGTGAAAACCCAGCAGCAGGGTGTTGCGGCGGCCGTCCAGCGCTTCTTCCACCGGGCCTTCGAGATGCAGCAGTCGCCGCAGGCGCTTCGGGCTGGCGTACCAGAGCACGCCGCGCTCGAGAAAGGCTCGGGCGACGTAGACGAAATGCTCACGCGCCACCGCGCGCTGCTGCGCAGCCGTCCAGTCTGGAAAGCACAGTTGCAGATTGCGCAGGGTGATGCGCCGACGCGAGCGGGCCAGCGGCCACAGCAGCCAGCCCACCGCCGTACCCAGCGCGGCGAGCAGCGGGTAAGGCAGCAGATGCAGCAGCCAGACGAGGCCGATGCTCAGGCGGGCGAACAGCGGCTTCATGGTGCGGGGTCCTCGGCGAGATTCGGCGCGGGGGGCTGCGGTGCGCCCGAGGGAATTTTGTAACGGTTGTAGGCCCAGAGATATTGCTCGGGGCAGCGCCGGATCAGACCTTCCAGCGCACGATTGATCTGCGTGGCGGCGCGTTGCGGATCGGCGTCCAAGGCTTCAGGAAACGGCTCCAGCGTCAGGGTGTAGCCGCGCCCGCCGGGCTGGCGCAGGGCCGAGGCCAGAATGATGCGGGCGTTGCCCAGTTGCACCAAGCGTGCGGGCAGAGTCATGGTGTAGGCCGGGCGGCCGAAAAAGTCGGCCCAGACGCCTTCGCCGCTGCCGGGCGCCTGATCGGGCAACAGGCCGACGGACTCGCCCGCGCGCAGGGCGCGCAGCAATTGCCGCACCCCGGCGAGATTGGCTGGGGCGGTGGCGAGGTTGTGGCGCTGGCGCGAAGCCAGGGCCAGCGGCAGCAGCACGGCCTTGCGCGGCGGGCGGAACATCACCGTGATCGGGCTCCAGAGCGCGGCCGCCTGCGCCGAGATTTCAAAGCACCCCAGGTGCGGCGTGAGATACAGCACGCCCATGCCCTGGGCGCGAACGGCATCGACATGCTCCTTGCCGATCACCTGCACGCGGTGCACGGGCGCCGCAGCGCCGCGCCGGAACCAGACCACGGGCAACTCGCCGACCATGCGTCCGGCCTGCGCGGCAGCCTTGCGCGCAAGCTGCTCAGGCGCGTAGCCCGCCTGTTGCAGATGGGCGCGCAGACGCTGGCGATACACGCTTGATGCGGCATATACCAGCAGGCCGAGCGCCGCCCCGAGCGACTGGAGCAAACCCAGCGGCAAGACAGACAGCCAGCGGAAGACGCGAAGCAGCACGATGAAGGATTTCCCTGAGGCGCAAAGGGTGCCATGTTACGAAGCGCCGCCAAGCGTGGCGCAGGCATAGAATCCATGACATTGCCACCGAGTTAATGACAACTTGCGGGGTGGCAGGGGCAGGCGACCTTCGGGACGGCTGCGCAGATGTCCGCTAAAGCGTCGCCGTGCGAGACCCAAACGGTGGCGTCGATCCAACCGTTTGAAGAAAGGTCCGCCATGGCAAACCACTTCCTGTTTACCTCTGAATCCGTCTCCGAAGGCCATCCCGACAAGGTGGCCGATCAGATTTCCGACGCCATTCTCGACGCCAATCTGGCGCAAGACCCGGCCTCCCGCGTTGCCGCCGAAACCCTGGCCAACACCGGCCTCATCGTGCTGGCGGGTGAAATCACCACCAACGCCGTGGTCGATTACATCCAGGTCGCGCGCGACACGCTCAAGCGCATCGGCTACGACGACGCCGACTTCGGCATCGATCACAAGAGCTGCGCGGTGCTCGTCGCCTACGACAAGCAAAGCCCCGACATCGCCCAGGGCGTGAACAAGGCGCATGACGACGAGCTCGACATCGGCGCTGGCGACCAGGGGCTGATGTTCGGCTACGCCTGCGACGAAACCCCCGAGCTCATGCCCGCACCGATCTATTACGCGCACCGTCTCGTCGAGCGCCAGAGCCAGTTGCGCCGTGACGGCCGCCTGCCCTGGCTGCGCCCGGATGCCAAGAGCCAGATCACCTTCCGCTACGAAAACGGCTACCCCGTGGCTATCGACACCGTGGTGCTGTCCACCCAGCACGCGCCCGACATCGCCCTGGCCGATCTGCGCGAGGCGGTGATCGAGCACATCATCAAGCCCGTGCTGCCCGCGGAGTTCATGCGCGGCGAGGTGAAATACCTCATCAATCCGACCGGCCGCTTCGTGGTCGGCGGCCCGCAGGGCGACTGCGGCCTGACGGGACGCAAAATCATCGTCGACACCTACGGTGGTGCAGCCCCCCACGGGGGCGGCGCCTTCAGCGGCAAAGACCCGACCAAGGTCGACCGCTCGGCTGCCTACGCCGCGCGCCACGTGGCCAAGAACATCGTGGCCGCCGGTCTGGCCAAGAAGTGCCTGGTGCAGATTTCCTACGCCATCGGCGTGGCGCAGCCCACCAGCATCATGGTGACGACGCAGGGTACCGGCGTGATCGACGACGCCAAGCTCGAACAACTGGTGCGCCGTCACTTCGATCTGCGTCCGCGCGGCATCATCGAAATGCTCGATCTGCGCCGCCCTATCTATGCCAAGACCGCCGCCTACGGCCACTTCGGCCGCGACGAACCCGAGTTCAGCTGGGAGGCTACCGACAAAGCCGCCAAGCTGCGCGACGACGCCGGGCTGGGCGTACTGCAGGCCGCCGCGACGGCGTAAAAGAGGGCGTGTCAGGGGGCCGCGGTTCGGCGATGTCAACCGCCTGCAAATCGGTCCGTCGCCTCGATCAGACGCGAGAGGATGCCCGGCTCGTTGTAGGCGTGCCCGGCGTCGGACACGAGCTGAAAATCGGCCTGTGGCCAGGCGCGGTGCAAGTCCCAGGCGCTGCGAACCGGTGTGCACACGTCGTACCGGCCCTGCACGATGACGCCGGGCACCTCGGCCAGCTTGCCTGCGTCGCGCAACAACTGGCCTTGCTCCATCCAGCCTTCATGCACGAAGTAGTGGTTCTCGATGCGCGCGAAGGCCAGCGAGAACGCATCCTGCGCATGATGTGCGGCGTTGACCGCATCGGGCAGCAGACGGATGGTTTGCCCTTCCCACACGCTCCAGGCGCGGGCGCAGGCCAGTTGCGCTGCCGGGTCGGTGCCCGTCAGCCGTTTGCGATAGGCGCCGATCAGATCGCCGCGCTCGGCTTCTGGAATGGGTGCCAGAAAGCCCTCCCACAGATCGGGAAACAGCCACGACGCGCCTTCCTGGTAGAACCACAGCAGTTCCTCTCGCCGCAGGGTGAAGATGCCTCGCAGGATCAGCGCCGACACCCGCTCGGTGTGCGTCTGGGCATAGGCCAGTGCGAGCGTGCTGCCCCACGAGCCGCCGAACACCAGCCAGCGATCCACGCCCAGCAGGGTGCGCAGCCGCTCGATGTCGGCCACCAGATGCCAGGTCGTGTTGTTCTCCAGCGAGGCGTGCGGGGTCGATCGTCCGCAGCCGCGCTGGTCGAACAGCAGCACGCAGTAGCGTTGCGGGTCGAACAGTCGGCGATGATCCGGCGAACAGCCCGAGCCCGGCCCGCCGTGCAGAAAGACGGCAGGCTGGCCTTGCGGATTGCCGCAGAGTTCCCAGTAGATCTGGTGGCCCTCGCCGGTGTCGAGAACGCCGGTTTTGAAGGGTTCGATGGGGGGGTAATAAGTGCGTAAGTTCATGGGAATGGCAGAATAGCGGCTCTCTTTTCCCCCTGACCAAACCCACCCATGAGCACCACCCAGATCGGCGGCGTGACCGTCAACACGCAGGCCAATGTGTACTTCGACGGCAAATGCGTCAGCCACGGCATCACCCTGCCTGATGGCCGCAAGGCGTCTGTCGGCGTGATTCTGCCCGCCACGCTGACCTTCAACACCGGCGCGCCCGAAATCATGGAATGCGTGGCCGGGGCCTGCGAATACAAACTGCCGGGCAGCGACGTCTGGGTGAAATCCGGGGTGGGCGAGCGTTTTAACGTGCCCGGCAACACCCGCTTCGAGATTCGCGTTCCTGAAGGCGTCGAGGCCTATCACTACATCTGCCATTTCGGCTAATCCGCGCGCAACCACATGGCCACCATTCTGCAAAACCTGCCCACCGGGCAAAAAGTCGGCATCGCCTTCTCTGGCGGGCTCGACACCTCCGCCGCCCTGCTGTGGATGAAGCAAAAAGGCGCGATCCCCTACGCCTACACCGCCAACCTCGGCCAGCCCGACGAGGCCGACTACGACGAAATCCCGCGCAAGGCCATGGCCTACGGCGCCGAAAAAGCCCGCCTGATCGACTGCCGCGTGCAGCTGGCGCACGAAGGCATTGCCGCCATCCAGTGCGGCGCGTTTCACATCAGCACCGGCGGCATCACCTACTTCAACACCACGCCGCTGGGCCGCGCCGTCACCGGCACCATGCTGGTGGCCGCCATGAAGGAAGACGACGTCAACATCTGGGGCGACGGCAGCACCTTCAAGGGCAACGACATCGAGCGCTTCTACCGCTACGGCCTACTCACCAACCCCGCGCTGAAAATCTACAAGCCCTGGCTGGATCAGACCTTCATTGACGAACTCGGCGGCCGCAAGGAAATGAGCGAGTTCCT
>NZ_JBYCKI010000257.1:0-10330 GCF_057473305.1 Thiomonas sp. TH-17 | reverse complement strand
CGCCATCGCCCTGGTATTGCACGCTGCCATCCGCCTGAATGACGAAGGGCTGGGCGCCGCTCTTGCTGCCGGCGAAAAGATAGTTGCCCTGGCCGTCTTGGGTGTTGGCGTACTGCGCGAGTTGCTGCACATAGCCTTGCATGGTGGCGGCGGCGTTTTGCAGGTCTTGCGAGCTGACGGTGCCGTTGTTCATCTGCACCGCGAGTTGCCGCGCCTGGCTGACCAGAGTGGTGACGCTTTGCACCGTGGCGCTTTCGAGTTGCAGCGAGTTTTGCGCGTTCTGGCCGTTTTGCGTGTAACCGGCCAGGCGGTTGATCTGCCCGGTGAGGGCGACGTTCTGCGCCGCCGCAACGGGCTGGTCGGACGGGTTGGTCAGGGTGCTGCCGGTCGAGAGTTGCTGGCTCAGAGTATTGAGCGTGTTCTGCTGATTGAGGATGCCGGTGAGACTGGCGGCGTAGAACTGTGAGGTGCTGATGCGCATGGCGATGCCCTTCCTTTTTACTGCACGGCCTGCAACAGCGAGGTGAACAGGCTGTTGCCCACCTGAATGGCCTTGGCCGCGGCCTGATACGCCTGCTGGTACTGAATGAGGTTGGTCGCCTCTTCGTCGAGATTCACGCCCGAGACCGACTGCTGCGCTGCAGACGCCTGGGCGGCGACGGCGCTGGCCGCGCTCAGTGCGCTCTGCGCCTGGTTGCCCTGCGTGGCGACCTGGCTGACGAGCTGCGAATAAGCGCCTTCGAGCGAGTTGGCGCCGCCTTCGAGCGTTTTGGCGGTTTGCAGCGTGGCCATAGCCTGCGCATTGCCTCCATTGCCGCCGCTGGCCGGGCTGAGGGTGAAGGCGTCGCCCGAGACGGCGGTGCTGCCGGCGAGGGTGACGTTCCAGTAGCCGCCGGGCGGGTTGTTGGCGTAAGGGATGGACAACACCTGCCCGCTGCCGCCCAGACTCAGGCTGCCGCTGGCCAGCACGGTGGCCGAGCCGGATTGCGTGACCTGAAAGCCCACGGCGCCGCTGGTGCCGCCACTGGTGAGCGTGACCTGCAGGGTGGTCGGCACGCTCGCGCCCGAAATGACCAAGGCGCCAGAGCCACTGGTGGCGCTGTATTGCCCGGCCGACAGGGTGAGGTTGCCCAGATTGGTGTTGACCAGGCCGCCCGATTGCATCTGCCCCGAGCTGGAAACATAGGGCGAGGCCGCGGCGATTTGCGTGGGGTTGGTGAGAACGGACTGAAAGCTGAGCGCCCCGTAACGCGTGGGCTGCACCTCAAAGCTGTTGCCCGTCTGCGCTCCGCTGACGTTGACCTGCACGCCGTCGAAGGCCAGCACGGTGGCGCTGCCCGAGGTGCCCACTGTCGCTCCGCTGACGGGCTGGCCCGTGGAAAGATTGGTGACCAACCAGTTGCTGCCGTCGTAGTTCAGCCGGTAGTCGGCGGTGGTGAGCGCATTGGCATCGACCACGCTGCCGCTGATGACGGCATTGCCGGTATTGGCCGAGCTGGCGAGCACTTGCACCGGCCCGGCCTGGAACATGGCCGCGCCGAACTGACCGTTCAGATCAAGGCCCTGCGCCTGCTGGCTGTTCATGGCCGAAGCCAGACCGTCGGCGATGCGGCCGAGCGCATTCTGCGCGGGCTGCAGCACCTGGCTGCGGAACTGCAGCAGCCCGCCCAGCGTGCCGCCTTGCAGGCCTTGCGACAGCACCGCGCCATTGGAGGCGTAGGCCACTTCGAGCTGCGACGGGTCGTAGGCACTGGGCGTGGTTTTCAGGTCGAACGATTGCGCACCGGCCACCAGCACCTGGCCGTTGCCGGTGAACACGTTGACCTGATTGCCGTCTTGCGGCAGCACGGTCACGCCCACCTGGCCCGACAACTGGGTGATGAGCTGATCGCGCTGGTCGAGCAGCGAGTTGGGCGTGCTGCCGGTGCCCGAGAGGGTATTGATCTGAACGTTGAGCTTTGCGATCTGCTGCGTGAGGCTGTTGATGGCGGTCACGCTCTGGCCGAGTTGCTGGTTGACGCCATTGGCAGCGCTTTGCAGTTGCTGCGCCGAAGTCTGAATGGTCTGGGCCAGCGACTGCGACTGGCTGATGAGGCTTTGCCGCGACGGCAGATCGGCCGGATTGGCCGCGACCTGCGCCACGCCGCTGGCGAAAAACTGGTTGATCGCGGTGCTCAGACCCGAGTCGGCGCCGGCGATCAGATTGGCGATGGGCTGGATCTGGGTGTTGAGGGTGTTCGCCCCGCTGGCGGTGGCCGCCGTGCTCCACACCTGCGACTGCAGATAGCTGTTGTAGCTGCGGGTGACTGCGTCGATCTGCGTGCCGTTGCCCAGATATTGCCCGCCGTACAGGCTGGGCGTGAGGGTGCTTTGCACCGCCGTTTCGCGGCTGTAGCCGGGCGTGTTGACGTTGGCGATATTGTTGCCCGTGACCTGCAGCGCAGACTGCGCCGCCTGCAGGCCGGTGAGGGCATTGTTGAGCAGCCCGCTGATGCCTGACATCTCATCCCCTCCCTAAAGATTGGCCTTGCGTCTGCCCATACCCTTTGGCCACGCCGCTTGCCGGCGCGTAAGTGGGATCGGCGGTTTGCCGCTGCGATTGGGCGATGGCCTGCTGCAGCGCGGCGCTCCAGACGGTGAGGGTGTGCTGCAGCGCCAGGGTTTCATCGCGCAGGGCGGTGACTTCGGCGGTGATCTCGGGGCTGTGGTCGAGCACGGGGTCGCCCGAGCGGCGGCGCTGCGCAAAGCCTTCGAGCGCCTGGAGCAGCGGCTGCCAGATGGGGGTCACGGGCGCGGCGCCTTCGCTGCCGGTATTCACCAGCGCCTGACGCTGCTGGCGCAGCACTTCGGTGAGCGCAGCGACGAGCTGGCGTTCGTCTTGAGGGGGCTGGAGCTGGGACATGGCGGCGGAAGCGAGCGCAGGGAGTATGAGAGATAACGTCACTGCGCCGCAGAACTTGAATCCGGCCCTGAATTTACCCCAAGTTGCTGCAGCGCCAGCTGCATGCGCGGGCTGCGGGCGATGGCAACCAGCTTGGCGGCGTAGTCGGGATCGGTGGCGTAGCCGCTGCGCTGCAGCGCGCTGGCGAACGCCGAAATATCGTTGCCCTGACCGCGGGCTGACTGATAACGCGGACGGGAGAGCAGGGCGGTGTAGTTGTCCACACTGTCGGCCACGTTCTGGTAAGCGCGGAAGGCGGCCGTGCCCACCGACGCCACGCCATTGCGAAATTCGCGGGTGAGCGTCTGCACGGTGCCGCCTGTCCAGCCGCCGCCCGCCTTGACGCCAAACACATTGTTGCCCGGAGCGTGCTGCCCCCAGCCGGTTTCGAGCGCGGCTTGCGCCAGAATGGCCACAGGCGTGACGCCCAGCTGTTTAGCCGCGGTCTGCACGCTGGGCAGAATGCTGGCGATGAACGACTTGGCCTGTTCGAGCGGCGGGGTGGCGCTTTTGGCGGGCGAGCTTGACGCGGTGGACGAGGTGCTGGGCGCAGGGATGAGCGGCTGCACCGGTAGCGCGTTCTGGCGGTAGGTGGCGAGCGACTGGGCGGGCAAGGCCGCAGTCGCGCTGCTGGCCAGCGGAAGTGCACTGGCCTGTGTGTTCACCGCATTTGCGGCGATCGATCCGCCGTCAGCGGGCGTGCCCGAAGGCGGCTGCGGTCCGGCGGGGTTGAGCCCGGGGTTGAGTCCGTAGCGGGTGGACAGCTCGCGGGCGATATAAGTGGCCAGCCCCATGCCTTGCCCCTGGCTGAGGGTGGTGGCGAGTTGCTGGGTGAACATCGACTTGAACATCGGCCCCGCGGTGTCGCCCAGCAAGTCCGGCCCCAGACTGGTGGCGTTCATGGCGCTGAGCATCTGCTGCATCAGCAGCGCCTCGAATTGCTGCGCCACGGCCTTGATCGCCTGCGGGCTGCGCGGGTCGGCATTGGCAGCGGCCTTCAGCTGGTTCAGACCCTGGAACGACAGACTGTTGGACGCCGCCGCGCCGCTCGGCGGCAGCGGGGACAGGGGCTGGCTGGGTGGCGTGGTCATGGCGGATTGGCTCCCACCCTCTCAAATCACTTCGAGCTGGGCGTGCAGCGCGCCCGCGGCCTTCATGGCCTGCAGAATGGCGATGAGGTCGTTGGGCGCTGCGCCCACGGCGTTGAGTGCGCGCACCACCGCTTCGAGCGTGACGCCGGGTTTGAACATGAGCAGATTGGCCTTGTCCGCCTTGGCTTTCACATCGGTTTTGGGCACCACCGCCGTCTGGCCCGCGCCGAGCGGGTTGGGTTGGCTGACTTCGTACTGCGTGTTGATGGTGACCGAGAGATTGCCGTGCGCCACCGCGCAGGCGCCCAGGGTGACGTTCTGCCCCAGCACCACGGTGCCGCTGCGGGCGTCGATCACCACTTTGGCCGGCGGCGATTCGGGCGAGACGTCAAGCGCCTCGACCTGGCCGAGAAAGGCGGTGCGGTCGCCCGCGGTCAGCGGCGCGTTCACCTGAATGACCCCGGCGTTGAGCGCCGTGGCCGTGCCCGCGCCGAAACGCTGGTTGATGGAATCGGCCACGCGGCTGGCGGTGCCGAAGCTGGGGGTGTTGAGCGCAAGGGTGATCGGGCCGGCCTTGTCGAAGTTGTTCGCCACGGCGCGTTCCACCGTGGCGCCGTTGGCAATCATGCCCGCGGTGAGAAAGTTGACCTGGGTGCTGTTGCCCCCCGAGGCCGCGCCGAAACCGCTGACCACCACGTTGCCCTGGGCCACGGCATAGGTCTGGCCGTCCGCGCCTTTGAGCGGCGTCATCAGCAGGGTGCCGCCGGCCAGGCTGGAGGCGTTGCCCACGGCTGAGACGGTGATGTTGATCTGCTGGCCAGGCTGCGAAAACGGCGGCAGGTTGGCGGTGATCATCACGGCAGCCACGTCCTTGGGCTGCAGATTGGAGGCCACGCCCGGCGGCAGGTTGATGCCCAGGCGCTGAAACATGGAGAGCAGCGATTGCGTGGTGTAGGGCACCTGCGTGGCCTGGTCGCCCGTGCCGCCCAGGCCGACCACCAGGCCGTAGCCGACGAGCTGATTCACCCGCACGCCCTGCACGCTGGTGAGATCGCGGATGGCGGCGGCGTGAGCGGGTGTCAGCGCGGGCGCCAGCGCGGCGACAAGCAGCGTCAGCGCAGCAGCCAGACGTACAAAAGAACGGTAAGGGCGGAGTGACATGAGAGAGGGCGCCAATCGATTCAGAATACTCAGAACGGCCACAGCGAGAGGAAGAAGCTTGCCAGCCAGGGCACCTTGGCGGCGGCGTACACATCGCCCGTGCCGCTGTATTCCACGCGGGCGTTGGCGATCTGCGTACTCAGCACGGTGTTTTGCGGGCTGACATCGGCCGCGCGCACCACGCCGGCCACGCGGATGTATTCATGCCCGCCATTGAGCATGACTTCCTTTTGCCCGGAGATTTGCATATTGCCGTTGCTCATCACCTGCACCACGGTGGCTTGCAGGGTGGTGGTGAAGGTGTTGCTCTGCGACGTGGCGCCGTTGCCGCCGAACTTGGTGGACGAGGTCAGCCCCATCGACGGCGAGTAGCCGCCCACGGTGAAGGGCTTGCCGAAAAAGCTCGACAGCCCCGCGCTCACGTCGTCGGACTTGTTCACCGTGGTGTTGGTCGATTTGGTGGCGTTGGCGTTCTCCTGGATGAGCACGGTGATGAGGTCGCCCACGCGGTGCGCCCGGCTGTCCTCGAACAACGACACATTCGTGCCCGGCTGCCAGATGGCGCCGTTGGGCGTGTGCGCATTCATCGACTCCGGCTCGGCCGGAATGGGCAGGGGCTTGAGCGCGCCGCTGCTGAGATGCTGCGGCGCCGTGGCGCAGGCGCCCAGCAGCAGGGCGAACGCCGCAGCCAGCAACAGACGGGGAAAGCGCAGGAAAACCATCGCAGTCATCACAGATTGTTGTTGACGTATTGCAGCATCTGGTCGGAAGCCGTCACCGCCTTGCTGTTGACTTCGTAGGCACGCTGGGTCGAGATCATGTCCACCAGTTCGGCCACCACGTTGACGTTGGACGACTCCAGATAGCCCTGCCGTACCGAACCCAGGCCGTTGAGCGTGGGCTGGCCGGTGTTGGGCGCGCCGCTGGAGCCGGTTTGCAGATAGAGGTTGTCGCCAATGCTCTGCAGCCCGGTGGGGTTGACGAAGCTGGCCAGTTGCAGCGCGCCCACCTGCTGCGGCGCGGCCTGTCCCGGCAGGGTGACCGACACGGTGCCGTCGTTGCCGATGGTCACGCTTTGCGCGCTGGCCGGAATGGTGACCGTGGGCTGCACCAGATAGCCGTTTGCGGTGACGAGCTGCCCCTGATTGTTGAGCTGAAAGGTGCCGTCGCGGGTGTAGGCGATGGTGCCATTGGGTTCGAGCACCTGAAAAAATCCCTGGCCGTTGATGGCGACATCGAGCGAGTTGCCGGTCTGCGTGAGGTTGCCCTGCGTCATCAGCCGCTCGGTGGACACCGGGCGCACGCCCGTGCCCAGTTGCAGGCCGCTGGGATATTGCGTGCTCTGCGACGACTGCGCACCCGGCTGGGTGAGGTTTTGATAGAGCAGGTCTTGAAACACGGCGCGCGAACCTTTGAAGCCGCTGGTGTTGACGTTCGCCAGATTGTTGGCGATCACGTCCATGCGGGTCTGTTCGGCTTCGAGGCCGGTTTTTGCAACGTAGAGCGAGCGGATCATGGCGGTTTCTCTGAAGGCGTAGTGGGGGCGGGCGCGGCGCGGCGGATCAGCTCACGTTGAGCAATTGCGTGGCGGCCTGATGGTTCTGATCGACGGTCTGCATCAGCTTGGTCTGCATTTCGAACGCGCGGGTGTTGTCGAGAATCTGAATCATGGCCTGCACCGGGTTGACGTTGCTGCCCTCTAACGCGCCCACCGCCAGTTGCACATTGGCGTCGGCCGGTGCCGGGCCCTGGGTGTCGCGGAACAGGCCGTCGGCGCCGCGCTGCATCTGCGCGGGCGGCGGGTTGACGAGCTGGATGCGGTTGACCACGACCAGCGCGTTGGGCTGGCTGCCCACCGGCACGCCGGAGATCGTGCCGTCGGCGCCGATCTGCACCGACTCCAGCGGCGGCAGGGAAATCGGCGCGCCGCTCTGCCCCAGCACCGGACGGCCGTCGCTGGTGGACAGAATGCCGCTGCCGTTCACTTGCAGATCGCCGTTGCGGGTATAGGCGGTGTCGCCATTGGGAGCCTGCACCGCAATCCAGCCAGAGCCGCGAATGGCGACGTCGAGATTGCGGCCGGTATGGTTGATCGGCCCTTCCTGCAGGTCGGCGCTGTTGCCCTGCACCGTGGTGTAAGCGCTGGTGGGCAGGGCGTTGCCATAGACCGGCAAGGCGCGAAACTGCGCCTGCTCGCCGCGGTAGCCGGTGGTGTTCACGTTGGCGAGATTGTTGGTCGTCACCGCCTGCTGGCGCAGGACGGCGCGGGCGCCGGTGGCGGCAATCCACAAGGTATCCATGATTGAGACGATCTGTTTTATTACAGGCTAAGCAAAGTCTGGACCACCTGGTTCTGCGTCTTGATGGTCTGCGCATTGGCCTGATAAGCCTGCTGAGCGACGATCAGATTGACCAGCTGTGACGACAAATCGACGTTGGACTGTTCCACCGCGCTGGACTGCAGCACGCCCAGCCCGCCACCGCCCGGCTGCCCGGTGAGCGGCTGGCCCGAGGCGTAGGTCGGCACGAAGTAATTGCTGCCCAGTCGCTGCAGGCCCTGCGGCGCCTTGAAGTTGGTGAGGGTGATGAGCCCGAGCTTGGCCGATTGGCCGTTGGTGTAGCGGCCGAACACCACACCGCTGGGATCGATCGACAGATTGCTGAGCTGGCCGACCGCCGAGCCATCGGTGGTGAGCGAGTTCACCACCGAGGTGGCGTTGTAATTGGTCGAGCCGGCGAAGTCGAGGGTGATGTTTGAAGGCGAGGCGCCGTCTGCCCAGGTGAGGCCGGAGGCCGTCAGCGTGGCGGTGCCGGTGATGGCCCCGGTCGGGCTGAACTGAATGACGGAAGGGCCGCCGCTGGTGATGCCGCCAGCCGCCGTGGTGCCGTCCACCGAGTAATACACATTCCAGGCCTGGCCGCTGGCCGTGGCGCCAGTGGAGGGCAGGGCGTAGTAGGAGGTCAGCAGATGCGAGGTGCCCAGACTGTCGTACACCGTGCTGGTGGTCGAGTAGTTGTAGCTGGTGGGGTCGCTGGTGCTGAAGGCGGTGCCGCTGGGGATCGGCGTGACCGAGGCATTGAGGTTCAGCCCCAGCGTACCGCTGGTCGTGGCCTGCGGGGCCAGGGTGGTGGTGGTGATCTGCAGCGGGCCGGAGCCGCCGGTGAGCACCCCGCTGACCGCCGGCGTGCCGATGAGCTGGCCGCCCGCAGCATCGACGATGTAGCCGTTCTGGTCGAGCTGGAACTGGCCGTTGCGGCCATACACCGTCGAGCCGTTGTAGTTGAACTGGAAAAAGCCGCTGCCGTTGATGGCCACATCGAGCGGGTTGCTCGTGGATTCGATATTGCCCTGCGAGAACTGTTGCGCCACCGTGGCTACCGAGGTGCCGATGCCCACCTGTCCATACTGCGGCGAGGTGCCGGCGATGGCCGCGGCGTAGGTGTCGGCGAACTGGGCGTTCGAGCTCTTGAAGCCCACTGTGCTGGCGTTGGCGATGTTGTTGCCCATCACCTGCAGGTCGGTGGAGGCGGCTTGCAGGCCGGACAGGGCGGTTTGGAAGGTGCTCATGAAATCCCCCGAAAAATGATGTGGTCTGAATGCGGTGTGGTGTTGGGTGCTTCGGGCAAACGCAGCGGGCTTACGCAGGCGACTACATCACGCCCACGATGCTCGACAGCGGCACGGTGCTGCTCTGCCCCTCCATCTGGAGTGCGGGGCCGCTGCTGCCGTTGAGATAGACCGACTGCACCTTGCCCGTGCCAAAAGGCACGGCCGCGACCGACTGGCCGGTGCCGTCCGTGGCGCTGACGTTGAAGGTGTAGTTGCCCGCAGGGGCCTGCTGCCCGCCGCTGGTCGATCCATCCCAGTTGAAGGTTTGCACGCCGGTGGGCAGCGCGCCGAGTTGCAGCGTGTCGATGGTTTGACCCGAGCCGTTGAGCACCTGCACCTGCACGTTCTGCGCGGCCGAGGCCAGGGTGAAGCCCCCGGCCGTGCCGCCGCTGCCGGGCAGGCTGATGCTGTTGTTGTCGAACACGACCGTCTGCCCCACCAGATTGGCGGCTTGCAGCCCTTGCGTCTGCGCGAGCTGGGCGGTGAGGGTGGCCATCGACTGCTGCATGCTTTGAATGCCGCTGGCCGTGCTGAACTGCGCGAGCTGTGCCGACAGATCGGTGTTGCTCATCGGGTTCATCGGGTCCTGGTTGGTCAGTTGTGTGACCAGCAATTTGTAAAAGGTGTTGACGTTGTCCAGCCCGCTTAGGCCGCTGGCGGCGCTGCCCGAGGTGCCGCTGCTGCTGCTCGTCTGCAGCGAGGACAGGAAGGAATTGGAGCTGATGGGAGAGGTGCTCATGGCAGGGGTCTTTCAGTCAGTGGCGGGGCGTTCTGGAGGTTCACTGGCCCAGCGTGAGGGTTTTCAACAGCAGGTTTTTGGTGGTGGTCATCACGTTCACGTCGGCCTGATAGGCGCGCGAGGCGGAGATCATGTTGACCATTTCGTCCACCGGATTGACGTTGGGGTAGCTTACATAGCCGTCTTTATTGGCCAGCGGGTTGCCGGGTTCGTACACGAGCTTGAGCGGGCCGGGTTTTTCCACCACGCCGGCCACCTGCACGCCGTTGACGCCAGCAGGCACGCCGGGGCCGGACAGCGGCTGCGCGGCAAACACCACTTCGCGGGCGCGGTACGGCTGGCCGTTGGAACTGACGGCGGAGTTGGCATTGGCCAGATTGCTGGCCACCACGTTGAGGCGGTAGCTTTCAGCCGTCAGGCCGGAATTGGCCACATCGAGGGCGGAGAACAGGGACATGGTGAATGCGCCGCTTAGTTGCCGGTGATGGCGGAGGTCAGGGTTTTGATCTTGCCGGTGAGGAAGGTGAGATCGGCTTCGTACTGAATGCTGTTTTTCTGGAAGGCGGCCTGCTCGCGGTTCATGTCCACCGAGTTGCCGTTCAGACTCACGTTATTGCCGGTCTGGTAGGCGACGAAATTCGAGCCTAGGGGAGCGACGTGGCCTGCGAGTTGCCTGGCGTTCTCGGTCTTAAGCGGCAGGCCTCCGGTTTGCTGCCCGGATAAAGCGGCTTTGAACGCGGCGGAAAAATCGACGTCCACCGCCTTGTAGCCAGGCGTGTTCGCATTGG
>NZ_JBYCKI010000256.1:0-2016 GCF_057473305.1 Thiomonas sp. TH-17 | reverse complement strand
TCACCTCGCCAGATACCGACGCGCCCGAAGCACAGAGCGCGGTCATGCAAGCGCACATCGCGCGCCAGCCCATCGTCGACCGCAAACAGCAGATCGTCGGCTACGAGTTGTTCGCGCGCGAAAGTGGCACGGCCGAACACGCGCCCGCCCAGCACAGCGCCGAGAGCGACAGCGTGCTGCTGTTCAACGCCCTGTCCAACATCGGCGCCGAGAGGCTGTTCGGCGAAAAACTCGCCTTCATCAACTGCGTGGTCGAAGACCTCAAGGCCGAACATCTCGACATCGTTTTTCCCGATCGCATCGTGCTCGAAGTACCGCGCATCTATGGCGACGACCCCACCGGCATCGCCGAGGTTGCCGCCCAGCTCAAACCGCTGCGCGAACGCGGGTTTCATCTTGCGGCCGGCCCCTTCGCCGCAGCCTCGCTGTATGCCGCCTGGCTGCCGTTTCTCAGCTACATCAAGGCGGATGTTCAGAGCCTTTCGGCCAACGTGGCCGTGGCCCTGCAGCGCAAGGCCGAAAGCCAGCGCAATGTGCGTCTGGTGGCCGAAAAGGTGGAAACGCCCGAGCAGTTCAAGACCTATTTCGACGCCGGCTTTCACTTTTTTCAAGGCTATTACTTCGCCAAGCCGCAGACCATCAGCGCCAAGGTCATCAACCCGGCGCACGCCAATGTGCTGCAACTGATGAATCTGGTCATGCGGCAAGCCGAACTGAGCGAGATCGAGCAGGTGCTCAAGCGCGATCCGGCGCTGTCCTTCAAGCTCCTGCGCTACATCAACTCCTCGGGTTTCGGCCTGATGTCCGAAGTGACCTCGTTCCGCCATGCCGCCGCCATTCTCGGCTACAAAAAACTGTTCCGCTGGCTCGCGCTGCTGCTCGCCACCGTGCCCGGCAATGCCGCCTCTCCAGCCATCGCGCGCACCGCCATCACCCGCGGCCGCATGATGGAGCTGTTGGCCAAGGGCACGCTCTCCGACGAAGATGCCGACAACGCTTTCGTGGTGGGCATCTTCTCCATGCTCGACGTCATGCTCGGCGTGCCGATGGAAAAGGCTCTGTCCGAAATCACTCTGTCCGATCCCATCGTCATGGCCTTGAAAGACAACACCGGCATTTTCGGCAGCTACCTGCAGCTCACCCGCGCCGTCGAGCAACGCGATTTCGACAACATCGACTTTCTTGCCATGGCGCTGGGCATTCAGAGCTGGCGCGTCAGTTCCGTTCATCTGGCCGCGCTCGCCTGGGTGGAAGAGCTGGGTATCTGAACCGTTTTTATGCAAGCAGACATCACCGCCAAGTTGTTCCGCGAGGAATACCAGGTCAGCTCCGAGCAGAAGGCCGATCATGTGCTGCAGAAAATCATCGAGCGCCACGAGCCGCTGGCCGTGCTGCCGCATGACCGGGCCGAAGAATTCAGCTCGGCCCTGCTGGTGGTCAACCGTCCCAAGCACTGGTTGATCATCGATGAACTCACCCCCGACGGCGGCAACCGCCGACTGGAAAATGGCGCGCCGTTTTTCACCATCGGGCGGTATGAAGGCGTGTTCGTCGGCTTTCAGTCCAAGCTGATCGAGCGCATCGATTACGAGGGTTATGGCGCCCTGCGCATCGCCTACCCCGATCTCATCTATTACCTGCAGCGACGCAATTTTTTCCGCGTGACCGTCGCGCCGGGTGACCTGAGTACGGTGGACATTCAGCGCCGCGGCGCCAAACCGCTCTACGGCCAATGCCACGACCTGAGCGTCAACGGCATGCGGCTGCTGGTGCCCTCGGCACTCGACTACGCCTTGACCACGGGCGAATACATACCCATGGTGCGCTTCAGTCTGGAAGATGTGGAGCTGGCGGTCGAGGCGGAGGTGCGTTTTGTCGGGGCTTTGCGAGACACCAAAACCCGGCAGCCCATGCGCCAACTCGGCATTCAGTTTCTGAACATGGCCCCGGCCTTCGAGCAGCGCCTGCAACAGTATGTCCAGCGGCGCGACCGCGAACTGCTGAGAGACGCTCGGC
>NZ_JBYCKI010000255.1:0-6321 GCF_057473305.1 Thiomonas sp. TH-17 | reverse complement strand
TCATCGCCGAGACGCCGCCCGCGCAAATCGCGCACTTTCCCCGCTATCTGCAGGCCATCGGGCGGCGGCTGGATAAATTTCGCGCCGATCCGGCCCGAGATGTGCAACTCGGCACCCAGCTCGCCCCTTGGCTCACCCGTTGGCAGCGCGAGGCGGCGAGCTATCACGGGCACCTGCCGCCACGCCTGCAAGAGCTGCGCTGGCTGCTCGAAGAACTTCGGGTGTCGCTGTTCGCACAAGAACTGCGCACGCCCATGCCGGTATCGCTCAAGCGCCTGGAAAAAGTCTGGGCGCAGTGGCAGGGCTGATTCGGGTATACCCTCGACAATGTATAGATACTTCTTGATACATCTCAAGGCGAGGTGATGGCACAGTTTCTAGGATGGCGATTATGTCGAGTTCCATCCTCCCCCTGTCCGGCGGTTCAGCGCAGGCGGCCGCGCCTGCGCAGTCTGCTGAAGAGTCCGGCTGCTATCACTGCAGCTTGCCTTTGGGCGACGCGCCGGTGCGCATGGAACTGGACGGGCAGTGGCGCAGTTTTTGCTGCCAGGGCTGCGCAGCGGCGGCCGAGATCATCGTGCAGGGCGGGCTGTGCGCCTATTACGACCGCCGCACCGCGGGCGAAGGCGCGCTGGCTGCCCTGCCGCGCGAAGAGATCGACAAACTCCATCAACAGTGGATGGCGCTGGCCGACCCGGCGTTTCTCACCGCCTATGCCACGGCGCTGGGCGAAGGCCGGTGGAGCACCCAGATTGCGGTCGATGGCATTCATTGCGGCGCCTGCGTCTGGCTGATCGAGCAGCGGCTGCGGGCCATTCCGGGCGTGCTCGCCGCCACGGTGAACTACTCCACCCGCCGCGTGGCGTTGCAGTGGGACGCCAACACCGTGCAACTGGCGCAGGTGTTTCAGGCGCTGGCCGAGGTGGGTTATCGCCCGCTGCCCAACGCGCGTCACCAGAGCGAGCTCAACCACCGCCGCGCCCGTCGCCTGGCTATTTTGCGCACCCTTGTGGCCTGGCTGGCGATGATGCAGGTGATGATGTTCGCCTGGCCTGGCTACCTCGATGCCGACGGGCTCAACGCGGCAGAGCAGGGCATCTTCCAGTGGGGCAGCCTGGCGCTCACTTTGCCTGCCTTGCTGTTTTCCGGCTGGCCTTTCCTCATGGGAGCGCTGCGCGATGTGCGCAACCGCCGCCTGGGGATGGATGTGCCCGTCACACTCGGTCTATGGAGTGCGTTTGCCGCCAGTGTGTGGAGCGTGCTGCACGGCCAGAGCCATGTGTATTTCGATTCGGTGGTGATGTTTCTCGCCCTGTTGCTCACCGCGCGCCTGATCGAAGACGGCCTGCGCCAGCGCAGCCTGAATGCGGCCGAAGAGCTGATGGAGCAATTGCCCGCCGCCGTGCGGGTGCGAGCCAGCGCAGCGGAAGACTGGCGCAGTGTGGCCATCACCCAGGTGCGTGCAGGCGACGAGGTGGAGTTGCCCAGCGGCAGCGCCGCTGCGGTGGACGGCGTGGTGATCTCGGGTGCGTCATTAGTGGACGAAGCTCTGCTCACGGGCGAGAGCCGTGCCGTGCCCAAACAGGCGGGCGATGCCATTCTGGCGGGCAGCATGAACCGGCAATCGCCGCTCATCGTGCGCGCTACGCAAACCGGCGCGGGCACGCGCATCGCGCAGATGGTCGAGTTGATGCAGCATGCGCTGGCCAGCAAGCCGCGCTCGGCGCAGTTGGCCGACATCGCCGCGCAATGGTTCACGCTGGGCTTGCTGGCGGTGGCCGCGCTCACCGTGCTGCTGTGGTGGTGGCTCGATCCGGCGCGCATCGTGCCGACGCTGGTGGCGGTGCTGGTGGTGAGCTGCCCCTGTGCCTTATCACTGGCGGTGCCTGCGGCGCTGGCGGCGTCCACTGCGCAACTCTCGCGGCACGGCGTGCTGCTCGCACGCGGGCACGCGCTTGATCGTGCGCCTCAGGTCGATCTCTGGCTGTTCGACAAAACCGGCACGCTGACCACGGCCGAACCCGTGGTCTCGGCCGTGCGCCTGCTCGATCCGTCCTACAGCCGTGAGCAGGTGCTGGCGCTGGCGCGCGCGCTGGAGCAGGGCGTGCAGCATCCGCTCGCACGGGCGTTCATGGCGTCTGCTGCGCAGGGCGAAGCCGTAGAAACGGTGCAGGATTTGCGCGCCGTGCCGCATGGCGGCATGCAGGGCGTGTGGCAGGGGCAGACGCTGCGGCTGGGGCACGCGGCCTTCTCGGGCGTGGCGCAGGCGCAGCCGCCCGAAGCCAGCGATATTCCGCTCACCCGTCTCGGCCTGAGCCTCGACGGGCGGGCGCTGGCCGTGTTCGACATCGCCGAAACGCTGCGCCCCGGCGCGCAGGAAGCCTTGCAGTCGCTGCAAGCGGCAGGTGCCGAGGTGGCGGTGTTGTCGGGCGATGCGGTGCGCACAGTTCAGGCCTGGGCTACGCGGCTCGGTGTGGCGCGCGCCGAGGGTGGTCTGAGCCCGGAGGACAAGCTAGAACGCGTGCGCCAGTGGCGCGCGCAGGGGCGGGTGGTGGCGATGGTGGGCGATGGGGTGAACGATGCCCCGGTGCTGGCGGCGGCCGATCTGTCGGTGAGCTTTGCCGGCGCCGCGCCGATTGCCCGGGCCGGGGCCGATGTCATCCTGCATCACCCGGACATGAAGGCCTTGCCCCGGCTGGTCGCCACCGGACGGCGCACGGTAGGGGTGATGCGGCAGAACCTGATCTGGGCCGTGGTCTACAACCTGCTGGCGATTCCGCTGGCGGTGGCGGGTTACATCACCCCGGTCTGGGCGGCGGTTGGCATGAGTACCTCCTCGCTGCTGGTGGTGCTGAATGCAGCCCGCCTCGCACGTCGCGAGCGTGTTGTGCCCACGAATTGAAAGCGCGCGATGGAAGGCTCTCTGCTCATTCTCATCCCCATCAGTGTGCTGCTGGTGCTGCTCATCGTGGGTGTGCTGTGGTGGGCGGCGCGCAGCGGTCAGTTCGACGATATGGAAGGTCCGGCCCACGCCATTCTGATGGACGACGATAAACCCAAACTGGAGTCGTTACCCGAGAAAGAGGCCGAGAAATCTGCCGACGGGGAAGGGCCGCAACAACGGACTTGACCTGCACATTGCGGCAAGGTGTCGCATTGACAACGCATTGAGCCCCGCTTCTTCCTAGTGCTTACCCTTACCAGAAGAATTGTGTTGATACATGTCAACTCAGTGTGTCCATAAGTAAATGACGATACTCTACATTACGTTTTGTTTCTTCTTATCAACAGGTGGAGCAGATGAGCGATCTGACGCTTAAACAGACTTACAACTACGCGCTGGTGCGCAAATTCACCGTCATGACCCTGGTTTGGGCCGTGGTAGGCATGCTGGTTGGCGTGTTCATTGCGGTGCAACTGGTCTTGCCCGACATGACCTACGGCATGGAGTGGCTGAGCTGGGGGCGTTTGCGCCCGCTGCACACCAATGCGGTGATTTTCGGTTTTGGCGGCACAGCGCTGTTCGCCACCTCGTACTACATCGTGCAGCGCACCTGTCAGGTGCCGCTGTTCGCGCCCAGGCTTGCTGAGTTCACCTTCTGGGGGTGGACGGCGGTGATCGTGCTTTGCGCCATCACCTATCCGCTGGGCATCACCAGCGGCAAGGAATACGCCGAACAGGAATGGCCGATCAGCCTGCTGATCGTCGTCACCTGGGTGGCCTATGCCGTGGTGTTTTTCGGCACCATCATGAAGCGCAAGACGCCGCACATCTACGTGGCGAACTGGTTCTTCGGCGCCTACATCATCACCATCGCGCTGCTCTATGTGGTCAACAACATCAAGCTGCCCATCAGCCTGCTGTCGTGGAAGAGCTACTCGGTGTACGGAGGCGCGCAGGACGCGATGATCCAGTGGTGGTACGGCCACAACGCCGTGGGCTTCTTCCTCACCACCTCGTTCCTGGGCATGATGTACTACTTCATCCCCAAGCAGGCCGAGCGTCCGATCTATTCGTACCGCCTGTCCATCGTGCACTTCTGGGCGCTGATCTTCACTTATATGTGGGCCGGCCCGCACCACCTGCTCTACACCGCGCTGCCTGACTGGACGCAATCGCTGGGCATGGTGTTCTCGCTCATCCTGCTGGCGCCGAGCTGGGGCGGCATGATCAACGGCATGATGACTCTGTCAGGCGCCTGGTACAAGCTGCGCGAAGATCCCATCCTCAAGTTCCTGATCACCGCGCTGTCGTTCTACGGCATGTCCACCTTCGAAGGGCCGATGCTCTCCGTCAAGACGGTGAGCGCGCTCGGCCACTACACCGACTGGATCATCGGCCACGTGCATTCCGGCGCCATGGGCTGGGTGGGCATGATCACCATGGGCAGCCTGTACTACCTGATTCCGCGCCTGTGGGGCCAGACTCAGATGTGGAGCAAGCGCCTCATCGAAGTCCACTTCTGGACGGCGACTATCGGCGTGGTGCTCTACATCGCTTCGCTGTGGGTGGCTGGCGTGACTGAAGGGTTGATGTGGCGCGCCATGCAGGCTGATGGCTCGCTGACCTATAGCTTCATCGAGAGCATCAAGGCGGTCATTCCCCTGTACGTCATTCGCGCCATCGGCGGCTCGATCTACCTCTTCGGCATGTGCCTGATGGTCTACAACGCCTGGAAGACCATCCGCCAGGGCAAGCCCGTCGACGCGCCGGTGCCCGCACTGAGCGCGGCCCACGCCTGATCACGATTCGGAGACATTCATGGCAACATTTAGTCACGAGACCATCGAAAAAAACGTGGGTCTGATGATTGTGCTGGTGGCAATCGTCGTCAGCATTGCCGGGCTGGTTCAGCTCGTGCCCCTGTTTTTCGACAAGAGCACGACCCAGCCCATTCCCGGCGTCAAGCCCTACACCGCCTTGCAGCTCGAAGGCCGCGACGTGTATCTGGCCGAGGGCTGCTATCTCTGCCACTCGCAGATGATCCGCCCGCTGCGCGCCGAGGTCGAGCGCTATGGCCACTACTCGGTGGCGGGTGAGTCGGTTTACGACCATCCCTTCCAGTGGGGCAGCAAGCGCACCGGCCCCGATCTGGCCCGCGTCGGCGGCAAGTATTCCGACGAGTGGCAGCGCCTGCATCTGCGTCAGCCGCGCGATCTGGTGCCCGAGAGCATCATGCCGGCCTACACCTGGCTGCAGCACCAACCTGCCGAGGCCAACCAGATCCAGGCCAAGATGCGCGCCATGAGAACTCTGGGCGTGCCTTACACCGATGCCGAAATCGCCGCGGCGCCGCAAGAACTCGAAGGCAAGACCAAGGAAGACGCGCTGATTGCGTATCTGCAAGGCCTGGGCACGGTGCTGAGCAATTACAAGTCCAAGGCCAACTACATCAACTACTGAGGAAAGCGCCATGTCCTTCGGATCGATCGTCCTTCTGCTGTCTCTCGTGGCTTTTGCTGCCATCGTGTGGTGGGCGTTCGCGCCCCGCTTCAAAAAAACCCATGAAAAGGACGGGATGATCCCTTTCCTCGATTCCAAGAATCACCCGCCCGAGTCTTTCGACAAGGGCGATGAGTCCAAGACCTCCGACAAGACCAAATCATGAACCAGTTCTATTCCCCCGGGTGGGCCTTCTGGATCGGCGGCGTCACCATTGTTTCCATCGTTGCCCTGTTCTTTTTCCTGCGCGGCACGGCACGGCAAACCGTGTTTCGCGACAAGGCGGGCAATCCCATCGCCACGACCGGCCATGTGTGGGACGGTGACCTGCAGGAGTTCAACAACCCCTTGCCGCGCTGGTGGATGGGGCTGTTCATTCTGACGCTCATTTTTGCAGTGATCTATCTGTCGCTCTACGGCGGCCTGGCGTTCTACAAGGGCATCCTCGGTTATTCCAGCGACAAGATGTACCAGCAGGAGTCGGCCGCATTCGATGCGCGCATCGAGCCGCTGTACGCGGCCTACATGAAAACGCCAATTCCCGAACTCGCCGCCAACCCCACGGCCATGGCCACCGGTCAGCGCATGTTTCTGACCTATTGCTCACAGTGTCACGGATCAGACGCCGGGGGCACCAAGGGCTTTCCCAACCTGACCATCCACAACGCCAATGCCTGGCTGTACGGCAACAGCCCCGAGGTTTTGGTGGAAACCATTACCAACGGCCGCCTGGGCATGATGCCGCCGATGGAGGCCGCGATTGGCGGCAAACCCGGCGTGCTCGCCGTGGCCAACTACGTGCGCAGCCTCAGCGGCATGAAGCACGATGCCCAACTGGCGGCACAGGGCAAGCCCTTGTTCGCCACGGCCTGCGCGGC
>NZ_JBYCKI010000254.1:0-7403 GCF_057473305.1 Thiomonas sp. TH-17 | reverse complement strand
TCGCACCCGATCGAGGTGATGTACTCCAAGGTCTCGAGATCCTCGACGCCTTCAGCGACCACGCGAAGCCCCAAGCTCTTGCCCAGCTCCACGGTGGATTTGGTGACCGCCCGCGCTTCTGATGACGTACTGCAGACTGCCACGAAGGATTTGTCGACTTTGATCTCTGAAAAGGGCAAGCGAACAAGTTGGACCATGGAAGAGAAGCCCGTGCCAAAGTCGTCGATGGACAAGTGGCATCCCTTCATGCGCAATCGCGTCAGCAGAGCCAGTGAATTGACGGGATCTTCCATTGCGCTGCTTTCCGTCAGCTCGAGAATCACGCGAGCAGGGTTCACTCCTGACGCATCACACAGCCCAAAGAGTCGGTCTGCCACGTGCTCATCGATGAGGCTCTTGGCAGAGATATTCAGCGACAGCGTTATATCAGGTGAAGGAATGTTCATCACGAACCAACGCAGTGCCTGCTCGAACACTTGCTCGGTGAGCGCGTCAATCAATCCAAGCGATTCCATCATCGGGATGAAGCGATCCGGCATGATGATAGTAGAAGGGTCGGGGGCCCAACGGACCAGCGCCTCGAAACCCGCCAGTGCCCGCGAGGCACAGCTAATCTTGGGCTGGTATGCCAACTGGAATTGGCGCTGTGCAAGGGCGTTGCGCAAACCCTGCTCGGTTACCTCGAATGGATTGGATTTATGCCCCGTGTGAGAGGCGTGAGCGACAATTGGAATGGATTGGCGTGACAAGAGTAAGCGAAGTGTCGCCGGCGAAAAGGGCTTCGACAGTACATCGACAATGCGCAGTCCTTGGGCTGCAGCTGCGCGACGTGCCGAGTCAAGCACCTTGCCGCCGACACCGCTGGTGATGATGATGTTCGCTTGGCAGCCGCACTCTGCTAGAAGTCGCATTGTTTCGACCCCGTCCATCTCGGGCATCACCAGATCGATGGCAATGTGAGTCGGGTGCCATTCGTCGACCGCGGACAAGAATGCTATGGGGCTTGTAAATGATCGCACCGCGAATCCCATCGACTCGGCAATCAATGCGATCGTCTGTCCAACCGCGTCGTCATCATCGAGAATGAGCAAGCGACGGTGCGCGGTATCTACGGAGCTGATGGTCATGACGACTCCTTGGAAAGGGCCGCGCTCACCTTCTGCGCCAGATCTGCGCGTGAGTATGGCTTGCTGAGAAGATGCACTCCCGGGTCCAACCGTCCGCGATGGATGATGGCGTTTTTGGTGTAGCCCGATGTAAACAAGACACGCAAAGCAGGACGTAACACGGTGGCAGCATCGGCGAGCTGTCGACCATTCATACCACCTGGCATGATGACGTCCGTGAAGAGCAAGTCGATGGCGGCGTGCTCGCGAATCATCTGCAGGGCGTCCGGACCGTTGCAAGCCGTCATCGTTCGATAGCCCAAACCACGCAGCTGGTCTTCCGCAAAGCGGCGCACCAGCTCGTCGTCTTCGACAATCAGGATGGTCGCCTGCCCTTGGGGTAGGTGTGGCGTAGTTGATGGGTTGATCTGCGGTGCTTGATGCAGAGCGCGCGGTAGATACATCTTGATCGTCGTGCCTTCGCCTGGTTCGGAATAGATCATGATGTGGCCTCGCGACTGTTTGACGAAGCCGTAGACCATGCTCAACCCCAAGCCCGTGCCCTTGCCCATTTCCTTGGTAGTGAAGAACGGCTCGAATACCCGCGGCAAGTCTTCCGGTGCAATACCGCATCCCGTATCCGAGACAGCGACCAGCACGTACTGCCCCGGCTCGACCTCTGCATGCTGACCGGCATAGTTCTGATCGATCCACGAATTGGTGGTCTCGAGCGTCAGTTGCCCCCCCTCTGGCATGGCGTCCCGCGCGTTCAAACACAGATTCAGCAAGGCGCTTTCGAGCTGTGAAGGATCAACCATGGCGTTCCACAGGCCTGCACCCTGAATGAACTCGAGCTCTAGGTCGCCACCCAGTGTTCGGCGCAGAAGGGAGCCCATGCGCTTGATCAGCGCGTTGACTTGGACCACTTGAGGTTCGAGCGCCTGACGCCGTGCAAAGGCCAAGAGGTGATGAGTCAATTCAGCTCCACGCTGCGCAGCCGATCGAGTCATTTCGGCCAGCATCAGCAGTCGCGGCTGATCACGGAGCTCTTCGGCGAGCATCTCCGCATTACCCAGCATGACCGTTAGCAGATTGTTGAAATCGTGCGCTACACCCCCGGTCAGCTGGCCAATGACCTCAAGACGCTCAGAGCGCTCAAGCCGTTCTTCCATGGCCAGCTTGTGGGTGATGTCCGAGATGATGGCAAAGGTTGATTGAGGCATCCCGCGCTCATCGCGGATCAGTGTCGCGCGGATCTCCACGGTGATGAGACGCCCATCCTTGCGCCGATGTTGGACACGACCGTTCCATTCACCGTCTTGGTGAATACTGGCCATGATGGTCTCGAATACAGACGGATCCGGGTAGACATTCTCGACATTAACCTGGCCACGCAACTCGTCGAAACGCCAGCCATAAATTCGCTCTGCACTCTTGTTCCAGTAGGTGATGCGCTGCTCGAGATCGCGCACTACGATGGCATCCTGCGCCTTGTCGAGCAACGACGCCTGCTCACGAAGGCGGATTTCGACCCGCTGCCGTTCGACTTCAGCCATGGCGCGTGCGCCGAAAATCCTGAGCGTCGAGGTGATGAAGTCGGCGTTCTGCACGTGCTTCCTGAAGATCACAAAGAGCAAGCCCAGCGGCTTGCCGTCGGATCCATCGATGCGCCTGCCGACATAGGCTTTCGCACCAAGACGACTCAGAGATGCTGAGCTTGGAAACTTGACGGCTACCTCGTCAGGGACAACGCACTCCTCTTCATGGCGAAAGGTCTCGCACGGCGTGCCCTCGAGAACATAGTCGAAATTGTCCTGGATCTGCCCATCAACAACCGCGATGATCGTTCGAGCGGTCAAAGGCTCCCCCGACAAGAACCGTGCAATGAATCCCGCATCGGCTCCGACGGCTTCGGTCATGGCGCGGGCCAACTCTTCGAAGAAGCCTCCACTCGCGCCCGTCGAGATGGCTGTTGCGATACGCGTCACCGAAGCAATCATCCGGCGTCGATCCTCACGCGCACGCCTGAAGGCAATGCCATATGCAAGGTTATCCGCAAGTTCTTGGAGAAGTGCGGCCTCATCCAGAGTGACCGCCAGCGGCTCGGCTGCGTACATGGAAAGATGTCCGTACGTCCGACTGCGGGTGCGCAAGGGCAACGAGCATGTTGCGCGGAATCCATGGCGCTGTGCCGCCGCCAGCCAAGGCGAATAGGCCGGATCGCGCGCCAGATCCGTGACTACGACCGGGCGCCCCTCGCGAATGGTTCGCCCCGATGCCCCTTGTCCGTTGGGATCATCTGCGGCCCAACTGATCTGTATGCCGACCAGGTACGCAACACCTTCGCCAGCCGATGCCATCGGAACAACCGACTTCGCCTCGTCGTCCATGGCATAGCCCACCCAGGCCATGCGATAGCCACCTTCCTCGACCACGATGTGGCAGATCATGTCGAGCAGCGCCTGCTCGCTGTCGGTACGGATCAGTGCTTCGTTGCATCGGCTGAGCATGCGTTGAGCACGCGCGACGCGTTGAAGCTCGCGCTCAGCGCCGACACGCTGCGTGACGTCGTTGGCAAGCACGAGCCGTGCAGCGTGCCCATCGAAAATGATGTCATCAGATGAAATCTCAACATCAATCAACTCGCCGCTCTTGAGCCGGTGTTTCCACAGCCCCCAGTGCACTTGGCTCGGCCCCGCTGTCTGTAATGCGCTGACGAGCCGTTCGACTTCTTCTTCAGGGCGAAGGTCGGAAATGCGCATCGCCAGGAATTCGTCCCTGGAGTAGCCATAGCGCTTGATCGCTGCCGTGTTGACCGACTTTATTTCGAGGCTGTCACGCTCGTAGACCCACATGGGATGTGGATTCTGGTTGAACAGCAAACGATATTCCGCCTCCGAGGCCCGGATGTGCTCGGCGGACTGTTCGCGCTGAACTGCGGCACTCAACGAGTCCAGAAGAATTTGCAGATTCGCGGCGTCACTTGCAGAGAAGGCAGCCGGTCGAACCGAAAGCGCTGAAAGCACGGCGATGACTTGTCCGCGTGCAACCAACGGTGCACAAATGACCGATCGGACACCGAGAACGCGACAGGCTTGCTGATCGACACGCGCATCAACCTCGGTGTCATTACAGATCTGGGGCTCTCCGGTGCGCGCAGACGTCAATGCAAGATTTCCATCCGATGTGAGCCGCATGCCGATGTGCGGCATCGCGATGCCGGCCACTGCGCTGTAGGCCAAAGTGCCAGCCTCTTCAAGGCTGATGGCGCCACCCTCAGCACCCGTGAGCTCCATGGCGCGCTCTGTCAGTAACGTCATCACGGCATGTAGCCCGCCCACTGACTCTGCAATCTCGCGCTGGGTACGAACAATGAGGGCCTGGACTTCGGACGCGCGCTGCGATTCGGCCTGAGCTCGTTTAAATTCGGTGATGTCGCGTTCGACCGACACCCAATGCGTGAACCATCCTTGGGCGTCAGCGATAGGCACGATATCCAGCTCCAACCAGAATGGTTCGCCGGACTTGGTGTAGTTGATCAGCTCTGCCCTGACTGGTTTCCACGCCAGCAATGCCGTACGAATCCGATCAAGCTCTTCACGCTGGGTCAGCGGCCCCTGCAGAATCCGCGGCGTGTTGCCGATTACTTCTTCTGCCGTATAGCCTGTCCTACGCGTGAAGGCATCGTTGACGAATACGACCTTTGGTCCGGGCGCCACCACAGGCTCTGCTTCTGTTATGACGATCAAATCGTTGAGATTGGCAACGCACGTCTGCAGCAACTTGAGGTGTTGTTCCGCGTGATGTAGCTCAATGGCAAAACCGGTGATCTGTGCGCATGCGCTCGCAAGTTCCAATTCATCGGACGTGGGCTCGTGAGGTTCTCGGTAATAGTTCGCGAAGGTGCCTACAACGCGGTCTGTGCTCGCCAAGATGGGGATAGACCAGCATGCCCGCATACCTTGGCTGATCGCGAGTTCGCGCCATGTCTCCCAAAGCGGGTCCGTTGCAATGTCAGCAGCAATGACCGTTCTACGCTCGTAGGCAGCCGTTCCGCAGGCGCCTCGCCGCGGTCCAATTTCTGCCCCCTCGAAGGCCTCGATCATGGCGTGTGGAAATGCCGTGGATGCTCCGTGATGCAGATGCCTGCCGCCTTCGTCCAGCAACATCACTGTGCTGATCGAGGCGGGATACTGGGATTCGACCAAGCGCACGACAGCGCCCAGCACTTCGTCGAGTGGAGCACCCTGCGCAATGCGCTCGAGCACCCGCATCCGCGAGCCCATGAGAAAGTCCTTTCGGCGCCGCGCTGTGATATCCCTCAATGTCACCAGTTGCGCACTTGTCTCACCCCACCGAATCTCGACGGCCTGGGCTTCCAGGGTCAGCGCATTCGATCCCGACAAGACATCGATCTCGACCGTCGAATCCGAAGTCAGTGGATGTGTGAACCTTGAACCGATCAACACGCCCGTGACAGGATCCAGCAGCTGCGTTGCCGCGCGGTTAGAGTAAAGAATGCGGCTGTTGGAATCGACCACCAGAAAGCCGGTGGGGCATCGATCAAGAATCTCGCGCGATGCTTCTGCCAAAGGCATGAGGATGCCCTGGGCACGGCGAGATCCAAAAAGCTTTTTCAGTCTGTCAAGCAAGGCAACACTCCTCACTCAAGTCTGAACGCATTCATGCTGGTGCTGGCGTGAGTTGATCGTTGACCAGCTCTGCGCGTTCCATGATGATCAGCCTGTGCCGTCGATGCGCAACGCCATATCAATCGGTTGTGCCGTGGAACCATGGTCAGCCCCCTGTGTCCGTCAACCGACGTGTGATCGACGTCTTGTTGGCCCTGGCGTACTCGAGTGCTTCTTGCTCAAGCCTGGTCCCTACCTCACTTGGTAGCGGTGGCGCGGCCATCAGCAGTTCTGGTTCATCGCGCGCGCCTCGGTGATGGCTGCATGAGCGGCCGTATGGCGGACTCGACTGCTACCGGTTTGATGGACTTCAAGCGGTAATGCCAGCGTCGGTACCGGATCGACATGCGAGCTTCAGGCGCATGGTCAACTGGCTTGCGACGCTGGTCAAGTTGGCCGGCGAGACGGATCAAGGTGATGGCGAGGCTTGGTCAGCAGGCTGGCAAACTCAATCAAGGCAGCTCCGCCCGCAAGCCCCACCGCGCCACCACATAAGACATCACCCAGCGCACTGCGACGGTGTCGCGCGTGATCGGCTTGCCCAGATTATCCACGCACTTGATGCGCATGCGCGGTACCGGCTTGGTGTCGCCGCCGCGATCCCGCAACGCCACCGAGCTGCGACGGACCTCGACCCGCTGCGTGCCGAGTCGCCGAGCCGCCCTGCCCGCTCGATCTCGGCATCATCGGCCAACGTCATGCACCCGCGCTCGCTCCGGAAAATCCACTTATTCAATTTTGGATCGGCCTCAACACCTCGTCATCAATGTCGAGTCGGGCGGGTACCCATCGCTGATGCAATGGGTTCCACAACGAGCCCTGGCGATTGGCCGCGCTCAGGTTGACACGCAGCGCCTTGGGCAAGGTCGAGTCATCGTCATGACTGGTGGAGCCGTCGCACACCACGATCACTCCGGTGCGGACTTGTCGCTCCAGCAGATATTCGATCGCAAAGTCCACGTAGAGCGGCACGATGTTGCAATCCAGCACATCCAACACGATCGTGGCATTGGATGTCGCGCCACGGTCTACCGCCTCGATCAGCGTCGCCAGCATGCTGCCCAACGCCTGGATATCCATGGATGCCAGATCCCGCATCCGTGGGCAAGCAATGCGATAGACCGTACCCGCGGCACTCGGCGCGGACAGCGTCTCGACGTTGAACCCACCTTCGGCACTCGAACCACTCAAGGTCATGCGTCACCTCATACGGCCCTTGATCGATGCCACTTAAGCCGGGCATCTGCAATGGCGCGACACATATGCGCGGTGAGCTCATCCTGCTGCAACGTTTTGCAAACCGTCGTGACGACAGCCACACGATCGCGATCGCTCTGCATGGGGGCAATCTGCAGGGCGTGTCGCAGTTCCAGATTGACATTGTAAACCTAGGTCAGAGGACGCTCCAGGGCACGACGCAAATGGCGTAGATCGTCTCGAATACACCACTGATCATTTAGATCTCCTTGGAAGTCTGCTGTGGATCAGTTGCGACGTGATTGTTTCGCGCTGGCGAATCACTACCTCTTTGCACAGGTCGCCACGCTCGTGGTGCTAGGCGCACCCGCGCTGGCGGCCCGCTTCTTCGACGGGCATCTGGCGCTTG
>NZ_JBYCKI010000253.1:0-12861 GCF_057473305.1 Thiomonas sp. TH-17 | reverse complement strand
TGCGCTCGCGCACCTGACTGTCGAGCTGGGCGATGGCTGAGCGGTCCCAGTTTTCGATATCGCGCAGGGCGCGCTCGAACAGATCGCGCACCCGCGATGACAGGGTGCGCAAGGTGCGCAGGGTGTAGGCGTTGTTCTGCAGCTTGAGCCAGTTCACGCCGGAGAGATGCTCGGTGTAGGCATTGACCACCCGGTCGAACTCCTGCATCAACCCGCTGAGACGCAGCACCCGCGGCGCGGTGACGGTGAAGCCGAATTCGCTGTTGGCGCGGGTGAAGGCGGCGGCGAGCATCTGGCGGATTTCTTCGATCTGCGTTTCTGCGTCCACCAGCCGTTTGCGCAGATCGGCGCCGATGCGGGCGAGTTCGCCCTTCACGCCGACTTTCAGCAGGGCGCCGCCCATGCGTGACTCAAGCTGCTCCAGATCGTGCAGCACCGACTTGGCGGCGAAGCGTTCGCGCAATTGCTCGAGCATGCGGTTGTTGACGGCACGCAGCGCCAGCACCTGCGCCATGCCGGCGTCGAACTCGTTGCGCTCTGCGGCCAGGCGCTGCAGCATGAGCACCACCATATTGGCGTTCTTGCCGCGCAGTCCCAGCAGTTCGTCGAGCTGTCCCTGGGCATCGTGCAGTTGCTTGCGCAGTTGCTGCGAAAGTTCGGATTGCACCTGCCCGACCGCATCGCGCACTGCGCCGTCGAGCAGGCTGCGGCGGTCGATATTGGCCGCGCGATTGAGCGCGTTTTCCAGCGCGCCCAGGCCCGAGCGGGCGAGCAGCGGGCCGTCACCCTGAATGCGCGCCAGCAGGGCTTTGTGCGCCGAGACGGGAAACACCCGTTCGGGCGGCAGATGCAGCGTTTGCGCGGTGGTCTGCAATTGATGGTCGATGCTGGCGGCGATTTGCGGCGCGGTGAGCAGCGGGTCCCACAGCGCATCGACCTTGTTGAGCGCCACCAGGGTTTGCGCGCCGCTGGTGGTCGCGATGTGGCGGTTCCAGATCCCCAGATCGCTGCGCGTGACCCCAGTGTCGGCCCCGAGCACGAAGACCACGGCGTTGGCCGAGGGGATGAGCGAGAGAGTCAGCTCGGGCTCGGCGCCCACGGCGTTGAGCCCCGGGGTATCGAGAATGCTCAGGCCCTGATCAAGTAGCGGATGGGCAAAGTTGACCAGCGCGTGACGCCACAGCGGAATTTCGACTTCGCCCTGGCTATCGGCATTGAGCTGCGCCAGATCTTCGGCATCGTGGAAGAAGCCCAAGTCTTGGGCGCGCTCCAGCGGTACGCGCTGAGTATCGGACAAATGGGTGAGCGCCTGCGCCAGCCCCTGTGCATCCTGGGAGGGCAGCTCGAAATGCGTCCAGACCTGCGGGCTCGATTTCCATTGCGCCAGGGTTTGCGATTGCAAGCGGGTTTCGATGGGCAGCAGCCGCAGGCCGCGGGGCTGCGCGGGGTCGGAGAACAGTTCCATCGGGCACATGGTGGTGCGCCCGGCCCCGGCAGGCAGGATGCGCTGGCCGTGCCCGCTGAAAAAGATGGCGTTGATCAGTTCGGACTTGCCGCGCGAGAACTCGGCAACGAAGGCCAGGGTCATGCGGTCGTTGTCGAGCCGGTGGACCTGCCGCTGCAGCAGCGGCCGCGCCTGTTCGAGATCGAGCCCGCTTTCTTCGAGCCAGGTCAGCAGCGCTTTGACGCGCTGCAGAGCGTCAGCGCGCCATTCGGCGTAGTCAAACAGACCGGCGGTGAGGATGGGGGTTTCGACGTGCGGATTCATCGCTTGGGGCGCGTGGATTAACTGAGTAAAAGTAAAACACAGCGCACTCTGAATTTCGATCAGCGTATCCCCGCCTTGGGCTGGGCTTTGAGAATTTTTTGGCACTTGGGGCAGAAATAGGTGCTGCGCTGCCCCTGTACGATCTGCCGGATGGGCGTGGCGCAGACGCGACAAGGCTGCCCGGCTCGGCCGTAAACCAGCGCCTGCATTTGAAAGTACCCCAGTTCGCCGTCGCTGTGGGCAAAGTCGCGCAGGCTGCTGCCCCCCAGCGCCACCGCTTGTTGCAAGGTTTCGCGCACCGCCGCGGCCAGACGATCGCAATGGACGGCGCGCAGATGCGAAGCCGGCGTGCGCGGGTCGATCTGTGCGCGGAACAGTGCCTCGCAGGCGTAGATATTGCCAATGCCGGCGACGATGTGCTGCGACAGCAGCAGCGGCTTGATAGCCACCTTGCGTCCGGCCAGCGCGCGGCAGAGCGTGGCGCCGTCGAAGTCGGCGCCCAGCGGCTCGGGCCCGAGCACGCGCAGCAGGGGATGGCGCTGCACCTCGTCACCCGCGTGCCAGAGCACCGCGCCGAAGCGGCGCGGATCGCGCAGGCGCAGCACCCCGCGGTCGGTCAGCCATTCCACATGCTCGTGCGGCGACAGCAGGGCGGGCACTTGCGCGGCCGGCGTCCAGCGCAAAGAACCCGACATGCCCAGATGCACGATCAGCACGCCTGCGGTGTTCCGCGCGGCGGCGGTCTGCGACAGTCGCAGCAACAGATATTTGCCGCGCCGCTCGAGCGCCACGATGCGCAAACCGACAAGCGCCTCCGGGTCGATGTTCAGCGGCCAGCGCAGCGGTTTGCCCAGGCGCAGACCGGTCAGGCGGGCGCCGAGCAAGGCGGGCTCCAGACCCTGGCGGGTGACTTCGACTTCGGGCAGTTCGGGCATGTCGGCATTGTGCCGCAGGGGGAAATGGCAGACTTCTACAATCCGCACGATTCTCGGCCCTGTCTGCTGGTGCAGATATGGCGTTCTATTCAGACTTTCAGGACTCCCATGCGCGCTGCCGTTCTTGTGTCGGCCCTGTTGTTTCCGGCCATCACCGCCGTGCCTATCGCCGCCTATGCACAGCAGTCGGCCGTTCGGGTTAGCGCGCAGGAAACCGCGCGGCAAGTCTTTGCCATTCTGGCTGGAGAGATTGCGGCGAATACTGGGCATCCCGGCGTGGCCTACACCGAGTTGCTCAAGGCGGCGAAGGAACTGGATTCCGAGCCGCTCTACCGACGCGCCGCGGAAATCGCCCTGCGCGCTGGCGCGCCCGACAAGGCGCTCATCGCCGCTCAGGCCTGGCGCAAAGCCATGCCCGGTTCACGAGAGGCCGGGGCCTGGGTCGTGCAACTGTTTTTGCTCATGGGGAAAACCAGCGAGGCTGGCTCGGCCATCGCCCAGGATCTGACCAATACCCCCGAACCGCAGCGCGGGCAGGCCATTGCCGATCTGCTGCCCCTGGCCGCTCAGGCGAGCGATGCCACCGCCACGCTGTCGATGATGCGCACCGCGCTGGCCGGGCAGCGGCAATTCGCGCAGACCGATGTGGTGCTGGGTTTGCTGCGCGCGCGCGCCGGAGACCAGAAGGGGGGCTTCGCCGATGCGCTCCACGCCCTGACGCTTAACCCGGGTCTGGCCCCGGCGGCGGCGCTGCTGCTGCAGCTCTACACCGTCAATCCGCAGGCGGCTGACGGCGCGATGCAGAAATTTTCCGCAGCCCAGCCGAAAGACAGCGGCCTGCGTCTGGCCTGGGCACAGGCCGCGCTGGCCCAGCAGCGCGACGGCATTGCGCTGAACGCGCTCGACAAACTGGTGGCCGATGCGCCTGATCTCGCACCGGCCTGGCTGATATTAGGCAGCCTGCAGACTGAATTCGGCCAGCCCGCGCGCGCGGTAGTCTCGTTGCAAACCTATCTGCGGCTGGCGCGCGCCCAGGCCGAGCCGCCCGTGCTGACTCCGGCTTACATCGCGCTGGCAGAGGCTTCGCGCAAACTGGGCGATCTGGATCAGGCCAACCGCTGGCTCGATCAGGTCGAGCCAGATGCCAGCAACCACCTTGCCGTGCTCAGCAACCGCGCGGCCATTCTGGTGCAACAGGGCAAGGTGAACGACGCCCTCAAGCTGGCGGAAACCTTGCCCGAGACGAACGACGCACAGCGCAAAGACCGGCTGCTGGCGCGGGCGCAGGTGTTGCGCGAGGCCGGGCGCTTCGATGCGTCTTACAGGCTGCTGCAATCCGGCCTCAAGCAGACGCCGGGCGACGTCGATCTGCTGTACGAAGCCTCGATGATGGCCGACAAAAGCGGGCACATCAAAGACATGCTGCAGATGCTGCGAAAGGCCATTGCGCTCGACCCCGAGTCGCAACCGGCCTACAACGCGCTGGGCTACACCCTCGCTGACCGTGGCGAGCAGTTGCCCGAAGCGCGCAAGCTCGTCGCCCGCGCGTTGGAACTCTCGCCCGGCAATCCCTTCGTGCTCGACAGCATGGGTTGGGTCGAACACAAGATGGGCCACAACGATCAGGCGCTCGATCTGCTGCAGCAAGCGTATGACGCGCGGCCCGATCCGGAAATCGGCGCGCATCTGGGCGAGGTGCTGTGGCAGCTCGGCCAGCGCGACCGGGCACGCGCCATTTGGCGCGAGGCCATTGAGCGTGCGCCGCACGACACCCTGGTGCAGGCGGTGCTGCGCAAATACGGTGTGACATTCTGATGCGGCGCCGCCTCTTTGCAGGGGTTATCGCCGGGGCTGTCGTCGGAGTAATAGCGATGGCGCTCGGCGGCTGCGCCACGCCTCATCTGTCGCAGTCGCCCGAGCCCGCCAATACGCTCGCGCTGGCGGGGCGGCTGTCCCTCGTCAGCGGCGCGCCCGATGCGCAAAAGGCGCTTTATGGCGGTTTCCGGCTGGTGTTGAGCGGGGCTGTTTCCGGCGAGTTCGAAGTCTTTTCCCCGCTGGGTCAAATGCTGGCCAAGGCGCAATGGAGCCCCGGACAAGCCAGCCTGGACAACGGCCGACAGACGCAGCACTACGCTTCGTTCGACGACATGACCCGCGCCGCCCTGGGTGTGGCCTTGCCGCAGGCCGCGTTGCAGGACTGGGTGCGGGGGCGACCGGCTGCCAGCCTGCCCTCGCAATCCCTGACAGGCGGCGGTTTCGAACAACTGGGCTGGAACGTGCAGCCCACCTGGCGTGACGGCCAGCTCGCGCTTCTCAAGGCGCGACGCCTGGCGGGCGACCCGGCGGAACTGCGCATGGCGATCGAATCCGCAACGGCGGCGTCGCAAACCGCTCCCTGAGGCGCGGCGGCGGCTCATTCATGCGCGCCCTGTTCAATCTGCCCGCCCCGGCGAAGATCAACTGGTTTTTGCACGTCACAGGCAAGCGCCCCGACGGCTATCACACCCTGCAGACGGTCTTCCAGTTCATCGATTGGTGCGACACGCTCGATCTGATCCGGCGTGACGATGGCCTCATCCGTCGCTTCGGCGCTGACGGACTGCCGCAAGACGACCTCTGCGTGCGCGCCGCCCGCCTGCTTCAACAGGCGACGCAGTGCGGCAGCGGGGTCGACATCCATCTGCGTAAGCGCATTCCGCAACAGGCCGGGCTCGGTGGCGGAAGTTCCGACGCCGCCACTGTGCTGATTGGACTCAACCGTCTCTGGCGCCTCGATCTGCCGCGCGCAACCCTGATGCAACTCGCCTTGCAACTCGGCGCCGACGTGCCGATTTTCATCTACGGCCGCAATGCCTGGGCCGAGGGAGTTGGCGAGGAGTTGCAGGAAATCGATCTGCCCACGCCGAGTTTTGCTGTGGTGCATCCGGCACGCGGCCTGTCCACGCGTGCAGTGTTTTCCACCCTTGACTTGACAACCCAAAAACCCGAAGAAACAATAGCAGGCTTTGCTGAATGGCTGGGCGAATTTTTCGCACCGGACGGTCAACAAGAAAGCAAGCTAGCAAGAGAACAAGGTAAGCAAAGCGGTCTTTGTCCCGTCTGGGGCAGAAACGATTTGCAGCCCGGCGCTGAGGCGCTGGAGCCTACTGTGGCTCAGGCCCTGCAAATTTTGCGTACTGCGTTGATGGAGCCGTTGGCAGCACACTCGCCGACGTTGCGTTTTGAGTTGCGTTTCGACGCGCGAATGACGGGTTCTGGAAGCGCAGTTTTTGCTTTGATTTGTGCCTCAAACCGTTCTGGCTTGCCGAGCTGGCACGGACCGCTAGACGAAGTGTTGGATGATTTGCCGGGTTTATTGCCGGACTTGCTGCCTGAGGGTTGGCAGGGCCGGTTGTGCAAGGGTTTGCGCGAGCATCCGTTGCGCGATTGGATTGACGCATAATGTCGGGCTTGCGCTGCCGTAGTGCAGCGGTTTGTGACAAACAGTTTTTATCATTCGCCATCGTCGATGGTGGTGAATGAAGTTGGGGAGTCGCCAAGTTGGTTAAGGCACCGGATTTTGATTCCGGCATTCGAGGGTTCGAGTCCTTCCTCCCCAGCCACGATTTTTGAAAGCCGTTTTTTTTTGATAGCGTTTGCTTGCGGCGCTGCAGACCGCGGGCCCTGCCGGAGAGATGAAAAATGCCGGCACTTCAGGCGCACTGAATAAGCGCAACACTCCACCATGACACCGAATCCGGCGGACTTCATCCTGTTCACCGGCAATGCCAATCCGGCGCTTGCCCAGGAAGTTGCGGAACAACTCGGCATTGGCCTCGGTCAGGCCTATATCGGGCGGTTCTCCGACGGTGAAGTGACCGTCGAGATTCAGCAAAACGTGCGCGCCCGCGAGGTGTTCATCGTTCAGTCCACCTGCGCACCGACCAATGACAACCTGATGGAACTGCTCATCATGGTCGATGCGCTCAAGCGTGCTTCGGCCGAGCGCATCACGGCGGTCATTCCCTATTTCGGCTATGCGCGGCAAGACCGGCGTCCGCGCTCCGCGCGCGTGCCCATTACCGCCAAGGTCGTGGCCAATATGCTGCAGGCCGCAGGCGTGGCGCGCGTGGTCACTATGGACTTGCATGCCGATCAGGTGCAGGGATTTTTCGACATTCCGGTCGACAACATTTACGCTTCGCCGATTCTGCTCTCCGACCTGCGCGAAAAGAATTACAGCGACCTCATCGTGGTCTCGCCCGACATCGGCGGGGTGGTGCGCGCCCGCGCGCTGGCCAAATTGATGGACTGCGATCTGGCCATCATCGACAAACGCCGTCCCAAGCCGAATGTCTCGGAAGTGATGAACGTCATCGGCGAGATCGACGGACGCAACTGCATCATCATGGACGACATGGTGGATACCGCCGGTACGCTGACCAAGGCGGCCGAGGTGCTCAAGACGCGCGGCGCCAAGCGCGTCATGGCGTATTGCACGCACCCCGTGCTGTCGGGCCCGGCGATCCAGCGTCTGCAAAGCAGCGCCATCGACGAACTGGTCGTGACTAACACCATCCCGCTGCGCCAGGAAGCGCGCGAATGCGGCAAGGTTCGCCAGCTTTCCGCCGCCTCGCTCATCGCGCAGACGCTGCAGCGCATTGCCTACGGCGGGTCGGTGCTGCAGTTGTTCAACGAGCAGGAAACGTTGTTCTGATTTTTTGCCTGCCGGGTGTTCCGGCGGGTTGTCACGGCGCTGGTCGCAGGCGCCGTTCACCACGGGGCGAGTCCCCATTTTTCAGGAGTCGACATGAAAGTCGTCGCATTCGAACGTAGTTTGCAGGGCACTGGTGCGAGCCGCCGCCTGCGTCGCGCCGGGAAGACGCCCGGCATTATTTACGGTGGCGAGCAAGCGCCCCAGATGATCGAACTCGATCACAACGCGCTGTTTCACGCGTTGAAAAAAGAGCAGTTCCACTCCTCCGTTCTGGAGATGGAAATTGCTGGCAAATCCAGCCAGGTGCTGCTGCGTGATTACCAGATGCACCCCTTCAAGCAGCTGGTGCTGCACATCGATTTCCAGCGCGTGGACGCCGGACACAAGATTTCCATGAAGGTGCCGCTGCACTTCACCGGCGCGGAAAATTCGCCTGCGGTCAAGCTCAGCCACGGTCTGGTCAACCATGTGATGAACGAAGTGGAAGTGTCTTGCCTGCCGGCCGAACTGCCCGAGTTCATCGAAGTCGATCTGAGCGGCTTGACCCTGCACCAGAGCGTGCACGTCAACGACCTCAAACTGCCCAAGGGCGTGTCGGTGCTCACGCACGGGGTGGACAATCCTGCGGTCGTGACCGTCAGCCCGCCGCCGGGTGGCGTGGGCGAAGAAGGTGCGGCTGCCGCTGAAGGCGAAAGCAAGTAAATCGGCTTTTTCCAGCCACAAGGCCGCCTGGGGGAACCTGAAGGCGGCCTTGTTGTTTTTGGAATCGCGGTGAGACTTCGGGCGATTACGGCTGATCGACCGGTCGGGGGCGGCGGTCTGCGCCCATGGCGACATAGGTCAGCAGCGCCTCGGTCACCTTGACGACTTCGACGTTCGATGGCGTGCGCTGGGCGTAGACCTCCACCCGCACGGTGACCGAAGTGTGGCCCACATGGTCGATTTCGGTGAAAAACGACAGCACGTCGCCCACCAGCACCGGCTGCTTGAACAGAAACTCCTTCACCGCCACCGTGGCGACACGGCCTTTGGCGCGCCAGGCAGCGGTGATGCCCCCGGCGATGTCGACCTGGGCCATGATCCAGCCTCCGAAAATGTCGCCGTGCATGTTCACGTCGGCAGGTCGGGCCTGGGTACGCAGCGTGGGCGCGCGGTCGGGGAGTTGGGGGGCGGTGGTCATGTGGGGCTCCAAGCAGGGCGCCGTTGCGGCGCGGATAATCAAGCTGCGAAGTTTAGGGGTTGCTCACGACCTTCGTGCCCCACGCTGCTCTGCGCCGCCCAGATAGTTCATCGGCCCATGTTGGCCAAATCCTGTTAGTCCATGCACGCCCGATCTTCTTCTGCTTTGCCCGAACCGTCCTCCCATGCCACGGCAGCGCGTTCGCGCTGGGCGGTGGTTTCAGCGCTCTGGCCCTATCTCTGGGAATACCGCGGCCGGGTGTTGTTGGCGCTGGCGATGATGATCACCGCCAAGGTGGCCAACGTCGGCGTGCCCATCGTGCTCAAGGACATCGTCAATGCGCTCGATCTCAAGCCGGGCGATGCGCGTGCGGTGCTCGTGGTGCCGGTGGCGCTGCTGGTGGCCTACGGCCTGCTTCGTCTGAGCGTGTCGCTGTTTACCGAGTTGCGCGAGGTGGTGTTTTCGCGCGTGACACAAGGCGCGGTGCGCAAGATTGCGCTGCAGGTGTTCGACCATCTGTTCAGTCTGAGCATGCGCTATCACCTGGAGCGCCAGACGGGCGGCATGTCGCGCGATATGGAGCGGGGCACGCGGGCCATATCCAGCCTGGTGTCGTTCACCCTCTACAGCATTCTGCCCACCTTGGTGGAAATGGCGCTGGTCATCGGCATTCTGCTGGTCAAGTACGACATCTGGTTCGCGGGCATCGCGCTGGTGGCGCTGGTGCTGTATGTGGCGTTCACCGTCACCGTGACCGAATGGCGCACGCAGCTGCGCCGTGAAATGAACACGCAGGATTCGCGCGCCAACCAGCGTGCTATCGATGCGCTGCTGAATTATGAAACGGTGAAAATGTTCGGCAACGAGGCGCTGGAGTCGACTCGCTACGACGACAACCTCAGAAGCTGGATGCACGCGGCCATCAAGTCGCAGAACTCGCTGTCGCTGCTCAATCTTGGGCAGAGCCTGATCATCGCAGCCGCCGTGACTCTGCTGGTCTGGCGGGCGACCGTCGGCGTGGTGAACGGCAGCATGAATCTGGGCGATCTGGTGTTGGTCAACGCCTTCATGCTGCAGCTCTACGCGCCGCTGAGTTTTCTGGGCGTGATCTACCGCGAGATCCGGCAGTCCACCACCGATCTGGAGCGCATGTTCACCATTCTGGAAGAGCATCAGGAAATCAAGGACCCGCCGCAAGCGTCGGCCTTGCAGGTCGGGCGGGGCGAGGTGCGCTTCGAGAATGTGCGCTTTGGCTATGGGGCCGACCGCGCCATTCTCGATGGGCTGGACTTCACCGTGTCCGCCGGAGAAACGGTGGCCATCGTCGGCCCTTCGGGCGCGGGAAAGTCCACGTTGGCGCGTCTGTTGTTTCGCTTTTACGCGCCGCAGTCCGGGCGCATTCTGATCGACGGCCAGGACATCGCCCAAGTCACGCAAGCCAGCGTGCGCCGTGCCATCGGCATCGTGCCGCAGGACACGGTGCTGTTCAACGACACCATTGGCTACAACATCGCCTACGGCAAACCCGGCGCCAGCGCGGCCGAGGTGGAGGCGGTGGCGCGCGCCGCGCATATCCACGACTTCATCGCCAGCACGTCCCAAGGCTACGAGACGCAGGTGGGCGAGCGCGGCCTCAAGCTGTCCGGCGGAGAAAAGCAGCGCGTGGCCATTGCCCGTGCCCTGCTGAAAAATCCGCCCATCCTGATTTTCGACGAAGCCACCTCGCAGCTCGACTCGCACAATGAAAAGGCGATTCAGGCGGAAATACGCGCGGCCTCGCGCGACCGCACCGCGATCGTGATTGCTCACCGCCTGTCCACCGTGGTCGATGCGCATCAGATCCTGGTGGTGGAAAGCGGGCGCGTTGTCGAACGCGGCACCCACGCGCAACTGCTGCAGGCGCACGGCCTCTACGCCCGCATGTGGAGCCTGCAGCAGGATATGGCGGCTCACCCTGGAGGGTCTGCTGCGATGGCCTGATGTTGGAACGGAGTTTGCATACACCTATTGCACATTTCTGACCCACGGTTACACTTGCCCGATTCGTTCACTTCATTCCTGCATTCACGGAGATTCGCATGATCAAAAAACTGTTTGGTTTGACCATTCTGGCTGCGGCCGCAATGTCTTGCGCCCAGGCGACCGAGCTCACCGGCACGCTGAAAAAAGTGAAGGAAACCGGGAGCATCACCGTCGGTTACCGCGAATCGTCGATTCCCTTCTCCTACCTCGACAACAACGGCAAGCCCATCGGCTACGCGATGGAGCTGTGCGGCAAGGTGGTCGATGCCGTCAAGGCCGACCTGAAAATGCCTAGCCTGAAAGTGAACTACACCCCGGTCACGTCGAGCAACCGCATTCCCCTGCTCGAAAACGGCACCATCGACCTGGAGTGCGGCTCCACCACCAATTCGGTGGCGCGTCAGAAGCAGGTCTCCTTCGGGCCGACCTATTTCGTCATCAACGTGACGGCTGCTGTGAAGAAAGATTCGGGCATCAACGACTTCGCCCAGCTCAATGGCAAGACCATCGTCACCACCTCGGGTACGACCGCGGTGCCGCTGCTCAAAAAGTATGAAAAAACCAAGGACATGGAATTCAAGGAAATCTACGGCAAAGACCACGCCGAGAGCTTTCTGCTGATGGCCGATGGTCGGGCATCCGCTTTCGTCATGGACGACATTCTGTTGGCGGGTCAGATCGCCAACTCCAAGGATCCGGCGGCCTACAAAATTCTGCCCGGTTCGCTGCGCCAAGAGCCTTACAGCATGATGCTGCGCAAGGATGATCCGCAGTTCAAGGCGCTGGTCGACAAGACCATCGACGGCGTGATGAAGTCGGGCGAGATCAACAAGATCTACGCCAAGTGGTTCACCAGCCCGATTCCGCCCAAGAACATCAACCTGAACTTCCCGGAAACCCCGGGCATCAAGGAAGCTTTCGCCCACCCGAACGACAAGGGTGTCGAATAAGCCTGTTCTTTGCAGGCGATGAAAAAAGCCGGCGGTTCTGCCGGCTTTTTTCCATGCACGCATTGGGTTCTGCCTGGAGTTTGACATGCTGGGTTTAGGCATTTTTTTTGAAGACACCCCCGATGGCGATACCACCTGGGGCATGTCGCTGCTCTCGGGACTGGAATACACCCTGGTACTCGTCGTGTGCGCCTGGATCATCGCCATGGTGTTGGGCTCGGTGCTGGGCGTGGTGCGCACTACCAAACATCGCTTCTGGGTGATGCTGGGCAATGGTTATGTGGAGCTGTTCCGCAACATCCCCCTTCTGGTGCAATTTTTCCTCTGGTATTTCGTGCTGCCCAGCGTGATTCCGCCGCTCAAGCGTTTTGCCAACGCGGTTGATCCGGGCACCTTCCAGATTCTCACCGCCGTGGTTTGCCTCGGGCTGTTCACCGCGGCGCGTATTGCCGAGCAGGTCAAGTCGGGCATTCAGTCGCTGCCGCGCGGGCAAACTTTCGCCGGGCTGGCGCTAGGGCTGACGCCGACGCAGACCTACCGCTACGTGCTGCTGCCCATGGCGTACCGCATCATCATTCCGCCGCTTACCTCCGAGTCGATGAACCTGGTGAAGAACTCCGCAGTGGCCTATTCCATCGGCCTGACTGAACTGTTCTTCCGTACCCGCGAGATGGGCGAGATGACCTTCCGCTACTTCGCGGCCTTCGGCGCGGCCACGGTGCTGTATGTCGCGGTGGCGTTTTCCATCAACCGCATCATGGCGTGGGTGGAGCGCGCGACTGCCGTGCCGGGCTATATGGGCGGGAGCAAGTGATGGGCGGCTTTGACTTTGGCTCCATCGTGTCGGTGCTGCCCTTTTTGCTCAAGGGGCTGACCTACACCATCCAACTCACCGTGGTGGCAGCCATCGGCGGCACCCTGCTCGGCATTCTGTTGGCACTCGCGCGGCTGTCTCACCTGAAGTGGCTTTCCATGCTGGCGGCGGGCTATATCAACCTGATGCGGTCGATTCCGTTGCTGCTGGTGATTTTCTGGTTTTACTTCCTGGTGCCGGTGATGTTGCAGTCGATCACCGGATCGGACTATCCGCCCAAGATCGGGGCGGAGCGTTCGGCCTATTTCACCTTCATTCTGTTCGAGGCGGCGTATTTCGCGGAGATCGTGCGCGCCGGCATCCAGAGCATTCCCAAAGGGCAACTCGGCGCGGCCTATGCGCTGGGCCTGACCTACGCGCAGTCGATGCGGCTGATCATCCTGCCGCAGGCGCTGCGCAATATGTTGCCGGTGCTGCTCACCCAGACCATCGTGCT
>NZ_JBYCKI010000252.1:0-31438 GCF_057473305.1 Thiomonas sp. TH-17 | reverse complement strand
GATAAGATGCCCGACTGTTTCAGTCTGGAAATCAGGTGGCGACTGCGCAGATCGCGCGGGCCGGACGTATCGCCCGGCGGGGCCAGCATCAGCACCCGTTGGGGCGCAAGCTGGGCCAGTCGCCACAGGGTTTGCGGCTGATCGAGATTGCCGACGATGGGCACGATGCCTGCGGAGCGCAAGCTCTCCAGCCGCTGGGGCGAGGAAGTCAGCGCCAGCAGCCGGTAGCGCCCGCGCGCCAAGGCCGCCACCCGCATGCCGATGTCGCCACAGCCCACGATGAGCAGCCGGGGTCGGCCGCGTCCAGATTGATCGTTCACAGTTCACACCTAATCATTGTTCACATGAGTCATCAAGTCACCGTTCAGCCCAGCGGCCACCAATACGCCGCCGAGGCCGATGAAACCCTGCTCGCAGCCGCCATCCGCCAATCGGTCGGCCTGCCCTACGGCTGCCAGGACGGCGCCTGCGGCTCTTGCAAATGCAAGCTGCTTCAAGGCGAGATCGAACTGGGCGTTCACCAGCTCAAGGCGCTGAGCGAGGCCGAACGGGCGCAGGGCTTCATTCTCGCCTGCCGCGCCAAGGCGCTCACCGATGTGGTGATCGAAAGCCATGAAGTGGTTGGCGCGGGCGAATTTCCGGTCAAGAAAATGCCGGCCCGGGTCAGCAGCATCGAGCACCTGGCGCCCGATGTGGTGCGGGTCATGCTGCAACTGCCCGCGGCCGATCCGCTGCGCTATCGCGCCGGGCAGTACATCCAGTTTCTGCTGCGTGATGGCGCACGGCGCAGCTATTCCATGGCCAGCGCGCCCAGCGAATCCCCGCAGGTCGAACTGCATCTGCGGCACATGCCGGGCGGCAAGTTCACCGATCATGTGTTCACCGCCATGAAAGAGAAAGAGATCCAGCGCATCGAAGGCCCGTTCGGCAGTTTTTTCTTGCGCGACGATCCCGAAAACAAGCCCTTGATCTTCTTGGCTTCCGGCACGGGTTTCGCGCCGATCAAGGCCATCCTCGAGCAGATGCGCGCCAACGCCGACCCGCGCGAAGTCACGCTGTATTGGGGCGGTCGCAAGCAGCAAGACCTCTACCTGCACGACTGGGCTGTACAGCAATGCGCAGCCATGCCGCATCTGCGCTTCATACCCGTGCTCTCCGAGGCTGACGCCGACTGGAGCGGGCGCACGGGTTTCGTCCATCAGGCCGTGATGGCCGACGTGCCCGACCTTTCCGGCCATGCGGTTTACGCCTGCGGCGCCCCCGTCATGGTCGAAGCCGCGCAGCGCGATTTCACCCAGCAGTGCAAGCTCCCCGAAGACGCCTTCTTCGCCGACGCCTTCACCACCGAAGCCGACAAGGCGGGCGCAAAAGCCTGAAGCGACTCTGCAAATCAAAAAATGGCCTGCAGAGATGCAGGCCATTTTGAAGCGTGTGACGCTTATTCTCCCAGATAGGCCGCCCGCACGCGGGGGTCGTGCAGCAACTCCTCGGCCGGACCGGTCATGGTGACCTGACCCGAGTCCATGACGTAGCCACGATCGGCCAGCCCCAGCGCGCGCTTGGCATTCTGCTCGACCAGCAGAATGGTCACGCCCTGCTTGGAAATGTCTTCGACCACTTCAAAGATCTTGTCGACCATGATGGGCGACAGCCCCATCGAGGGCTCGTCGAGCAGCAGCACCTGCGGACGGCTCATCAGCGCCCGGCCCATGGCCAGCATTTGCTGCTCGCCGCCCGACATGGTGCCGGCGAGCTGGTCGCGGCGTTCCTTGAGGCGCGGGAAGATGCCGTACACCTTGTCGATGTCGCTGTCGATCTCTTTGTCCTTGCGGGTATAGGCGCCCATCTGCAGGTTTTCTGCGATGGTCATGCGGGTGAACACCCCGCGCCCTTCGGGCACCATGCACAAACCCTGCCGCACCAGGTCGTAGGCTCCCTGGCCATTGATGGTGCGCCCGGCGTAGTGCACTTCGCCGTCAGTGATGGGCTGCAGCCCGGTGATGGCCTTGAGCGTGGTGGTCTTGCCCGCGCCATTGGCGCCGATCAGGCTGACCAGCTCGCCCTTGCGCACCTCCAGATCGACGCCTTTGACCGCCTGAATGCCGCCGTAGGAGACTCGCAGGCCCGTGATTTTGAGGACGGTTTCGGACATGCTCAGTGCTCCCCTGCGCCCAGATAGGCTTCGATGACTTTCGGATTTTTCTGCACGTCGGCGGGCACCCCTTCGGCAATGATCTTGCCGTAATCGAGCACGGTCACCCGGTCGCACAGGCCCATGACCAGCTTCACATCGTGTTCGATGATGAGAATGGTGCGGCCGTCTTTCTGGATCGCGGTGAGCAGTTCGCGCAACTGCAGTTTTTCCGTGGCGTTCATGCCGGCGGCGGGCTCGTCGAGCGCGAGCAGTTGCGGATCGGTGGCCAGAGCGCGGGCGATTTCGAGGCGGCGCTGGTCGCCATACGACAGCGTGCGCGCGCGGAAATCGGCATACCGCTCGATGCCCACATAGGCCAGCAGTTCACGCGCCCGTTCGCGGATGGCTTTTTCCTCGGTCTTGAAATGCCGGGTGCGGAACACCGCGCCGATCAGCGCGCTGTTGGTGCGCACATGCCGACCCACCATCACGTTCTCCAGCGCCGTCATGTCCGGAAACAGGCGGATGTTCTGGAACGTGCGGGCAATGCCCTCGCGCGCCACCTGATGCACCGCAGCCGGCTTGTAAGCCTTGCCGGCCAGAATGAAATCGCCCGAATCGGGCGGATACAGCCCGGTGATGACGTTGAAAAACGTGGTCTTGCCCGCCCCGTTGGGGCCGATCAGGCCGTAGATCTGGCCCCGGTCAATCTGGATGCCGACATCGTTCAGAGCCTGCAAGCCGCCAAAGCGTTTGGATGCGCCACTCACGCGCAGAACGGACTCGCTCATGCCTTGCCTCCTTCCTGCAGCGGGGTGGGCAGTTTGGTGAAGCTCTTGCCATGCTCCGGTGCGGGCCACAGCCCTTTGGGCCGCAGGATCATGATGATGATCATGGCAAGCGCATAGATGAGCTGCCGCAGGATGCCGCTGTCGATATACACATGACCGAAAGCGTGCTGCTGCCAGTCGGAGATGAAGCCCATGTAGCGCAACGCTTCGGGCAAAACTGACAGCAACACCGCGCCAAGAATGACGCCGGGAATGTGGCCCATGCCGCCGATCACCACCATGGCCAGCACGATGATGGACTCAAGCAGCGAGAACGACTCGGGCGAGACGAAGCCCTGGAAAGCCGAGAACATCACCCCGGCCACGCCGCCGAAAGTCGCCCCCATCGAAAACGCCAGCAGCTTCATATTGCGGGTATTGATGCCCATGGCCTTGGCGGCGATTTCATCTTCGCGCATCGCCATCCAGGCGCGGCCGATGCGCGAGTCCTGCAGGCGGTAGCTCAGAATCACCACGAACACCACCAGCACCAGGAACAGGTAGTAATACTGCGCCACCGAGGGTATGGTGAAACTGCCGATGTCGATGTTCTGGTTCAGATCCCAGCCGAACAGATGAATGCCGTGAATGCCCGAAATACCTTGCGGGCCGTTGGTGATGTTCACCGGCGCGTTCAGGTTGTTCATGAAAATGCGGATGATCTCGCCAAAGCCCAGCGTCACGATGGCCAGGTAGTCGCCGCGCAGCTTGAGCACGGGCGTGCCCAGCAAAATGCCCGCACTGGCCGCCAGCGCCGCCGCCATGGGAACGACCAGCCAGATCGACACATCGAAGCCGTTGGGGAACATCGCCCCCAGCGCATCGAAATTACTCGTGAGCTGGTTCGACGACAACAGCGCATACAGATACGCCCCCACCGCGTAGAACGCGATATAGCCCAGATCGAGCAGCCCGGCCAGGCCGACCACGATATTCAGACCCAGCGCCAGCATGATGTAGAGCATGGCAAAAGCCGCGATCCGCACCCAGGCGTCGCCTGCGATCTGCAGCACCATGGGCAGCGCGATGAGCGCAGCGGCGCCCGCAACGATCCAGACCCAATTCTTTTGTTGGTTCATGTTCGGTCTCCTCAGGCGCGATCGGCCACGCGCTCACCCAGCAGGCCTTGCGGGCGCAGAGTCAGCACCAGAATCAGCACGATGAAGGCGAAGATGTCCTGGTAATTACTGCCGAACACCCCGCCGGTGAGCGTGCCGATATAACCGGCGCCCAACACCTCGATCAGCCCCAGCAGCACCCCGCCCAGCATGGCGCCGGAGAGGTTGCCGATGCCGCCCAGCACGGCGGCGGTAAACGCCTTCAAACCCGGCGTGAAGCCCATGTAGAAGTTCGCCGTGGCGAAGTTGGCAAACCACATCACCCCGGCAATGGCCGCGAGCATGGCCCCGATCACGAACGCCGAGGAGATGACGAAGTTGGGATTCACCCCCATCAGCGACGCCACGCGCGGATTCTCCGCCGTGGCCCGCATCGCCCGGCCCAGCTTGGTGTGGTTGATCAGCCAGGTCAGCCCCGCCAGCAGCACGGCAGTCACTACCAGAATCATGATCTGCACCGGCGTGATGACAATACCGCCCACATTGATCACATTGCTCGGCAGCAGCCCGGACGGGAACACCTTGTAGTCGCGCCCCCAGATGATCATCGCCAGCGTTTCGAGCAGGATGGACATGCCGATGGCCGTGATCAGCGGCGCCAGCTTGGGCGCATTGCGCAAGGGCCGGTAGGCGATGCGCTCGATGAAGTAGTTGAGCGCACCCGTGGCCAGCATGGCGATGATCAGGGCGATGACCACCGTAAGCCAACCCGGAAGATGCGGAGCCACATGATCGAGCACCTTGAACACGGTGTAGGCCGTGAGCGCCCCCACCATCATCACGTCCCCATGCGCAAAATTGATGAGGTTGACGATGCCGTACACCATGGTGTACCCGAGAGCGATCAGGGCATACATGCTGCCCAGAACCAGACCGTTGACGATCTGCTGAAGAAAAATATCCATACCTTGAATCTCCTGACGAGCGGATGGCTAGTGAGTGACGGCCCGACTCTTTTGGAGCGGCCGGGGTGAAACGAGTAAACCGGGGACGAAAGCAAAGCGCGTGCCGGGACCGCCGCACCGATTGAGTGCATGCCTCCAGGACATCGTGTGTGAAAGTGGAGCGCCTGCGGGCGCGCACGATACGTGCCGCGTCTGGTACGCGGCGACACCCGGCAACGACGCTGCCGGGCGAGGGTGAACAGGCTTCATGGTTTTGTCTGGGGGCCGGGCTGTCCTGACCCCCTGTTTTTTTGGCTGGCGCGATGATAACTGCCTGCCTCGGGTCACCCTGCACCGGGTCAACCCGCAGTTTGAGGCCGCTCAGTCGCTGGGAGGTTCGGTTGCGGCACTGTCACTTTCCGGCCCGAAAGATGACATCACACTTCCCCGGGTATTGCGCTCAGCCAATTCTCGCAAGCGGCGAGCGATGCGTTCCTCCACCCCGCGCGATGTGGGCTGATAGAAGCGGGGCGGCGACATGCCGTCGGGAAAATAGGTTTCCCCGGCGGCGAAAGCGTCGGCCTCGTCATGGGCGTAGCGATAGTCCTTGCCGTACCCCAGGTTTTTCATCAGCTTGGTAGGCGCGTTGCGCAAGTGCAACGGCACGGGCTGGGTGCCCTGCTCCCGGGCAAACGCGCGCGCAGCGTTAAAGGCCTTGTAAACCGCGTTCGACTTGGGCGTGACGGCCAGATAAACCACCGCCTCGGCCAGCGCCAGCTCGCCTTCGGGGCTGCCCAGGCGCTCGTAGGTTTGTGCGGCTTCGAGCGCAAGGGTCAGCGCCTTGGGGTCGGCCAGGCCGATGTCTTCCACCGCCATGCGGATCAACCGCCGCGCCAGATAGCGGGGATCGGCGCCGCCTTCGAGCATGCGTGCAAACCAGTAGAGCGAGGCGTCCACATCCGAGCCCCGCACCGATTTGTGCAACGCCGAGATCAGGTCGTAGGTCTGCTCGCCGCCCTTGTCGAAGCGCAGCAGGGTCGCGCCCAGGGTTTGTTCCAGCAGGTCGGCCGTGAGCGTGGTTTGAGCGCCCCGCGCGGCGGCCTGCAGCGCCAGTTCGAGCGCGCCCAGCAGGCGGCGGGCATCGCCGTCGGCATGGCGAATGAGCCGCTCTTGCGCCGCGGGTTCGATGGCCTCGACGCCGCTGCCCGCCAGCGCGCGCCGCATCAGCAAGCGAAGATCGTCGGCATCCAGCGGTTCGAGCACGTACACCACGGCGCGCGACAGCAAGGCGCTGTTGACCTCGAATGACGGGTTTTCCGTGGTCGCGCCGATGAAGGTGAACAAGCCGGATTCGACATGCGGCAAAAACGCATCCTGCTGGCTTTTGTTGAAGCGGTGTACCTCATCGACGAACACAATGGTCGCCCGCCCCCGTTGCTGCGCGGCCTGTGCCTGGGCGACGGCATCGCGGATGTCTTTCACCCCGGCGAGCACCGCCGACAGGGGCAGAAAGTCGGCATCGAAAGCATTGGCCATCAGGCGCGCCAGGGTGGTTTTGCCCACGCCGGGCGGCCCCCAGAACAGCATGGAGTGCAGCCGCCGGGTTTCAAACGCCACGCGCAGCGGTTTGCCGGGCCCGAGCAGGTGGCGCTGGCCGACCACTTCATCGAGATAATGCGGGCGCAAACGCTCAGCCAGTGGGGCGTTGGCCCCAGGCGCGGGCTTAGACGCAGACAGCGGGCGGGCGGGCGCGGGCAGGTCCGCGTCGTCGAACAGGCCCGGGCCGCTGGTCATGGCTGGCTGATGACCGAAGCCCCTTTGGGCGGAGTGAAACGGAAGCTGTCCGGGCCGAAGGTCGGGTTGTGTTTGATGGCGGTGAAGCGCATGGTCGAAATCTGCCCGAAAGCATCGCGCAACTGAAGCTCGGCCACTTCCGGGCCTTGTGCCGTGCTGCGCAGACCGATGCGTATCCAGTCGAAATTGCTGTCCTTGGCCTTGGGCGTGGCCTGCACCCATTGCAGATCGCCGGCATCGGCCTGGGCCTGCAGGGTGAACAGCCGGGTCAGGTCGGTTCCGGCGAAGATCGCGGCAGGCGTGCCCTTGAACGCCTGTGTGACCGGGGTGATGGTCACCTGATCGAGGTCGTGGTCATAGGTCCAGAGCTGCTTGCCATCGCTGACGATGACCTGGGCATAGGGCTTGGTGTAGTCCCAGCGGAAACGGTCGGGCCGCTCGAAGGCGAACTGGCCGGAAGCCGGCGCCTGCGCCGGGCCCTTGGCGTTGCTCACGGTCTGGGTGAACTGGGCGCTGCCGCCCCGGGTCTGCTGCAGCCACTGTTCAAGCAGTTGCACCGAATTCGCCGCGAAGGCCGCAGGCAGACTGGCAGCGAGCAGACCGCCCGCGAGAAAAATCCGCATCAGCGAAAACCGCATCAGCGAGGTACGCCAGCGCGCGTTCATGGAAGTCATAGCCCTGTCTTTCATCTTGAAAATTCCGCGGCACACGCCTGGCTGCGCACGCACGCACCCGTCACTCCGACCGTACCGGCACCAGAATGTCGCGGTTGCCGTTGGCGGTCAGCGCGGACACCAGGCCGGATTGTTCCATCTGCTCCAGTAGTCTGGCTGAACGGTTGTAGCCGATGCGCAGATGACGCTGCACCAGAGAAATCGACGCCTTGCGGTGCTGCAGCACGATCTGCACCGCCTGATCGTAGAGTGGGTCGCTCTCGCCGTCTGAGCCGCCCGCGCCACCCACAGCGCCCGCCCCATCCAGGTCTTCCTCGCCAGTGAGGATGCCTTCGAGATAGTTCGGCCCGCCGCGGCTCTTGATGTCTTCGACCACGCGGTGCACTTCGGCGTCACTCACAAACGCGCCATGCACCCGCTGCGGCATGCCCGAGCCGGGCGGCAGGTAAAGCATGTCGCCCATGCCCAGCAGACTCTCCGCGCCCATCTGGTCGAGGATGGTGCGCGAATCGATCTTGCTCGACACCTGGAAGGCCATGCGGGTGGGAATATTGGCCTTGATCAGCCCGGTGATCACGTCCACGCTGGGGCGCTGGGTGGCCAGGATGAGATGGATGCCCGAAGCCCGGGCCTTCTGCGCCAGACGCGCGATGAGCTCTTCGATCTTCTTGCCCACCACCATCATCAGATCGGCCAGTTCGTCGATGACGACCACGATGTGCGGCAGCTTCTCCAGCGGCTCGGGCGACTCTGGCGTGAGGCTGAAGGGATTGGTCAGCGGCTCGCCGCGCGCACGGGCCTCCTGCACCTTGGTGTTGTAGCCCGCGAGATTGCGCACGCCGAGCTTGCTCATGAGCTTGTAGCGGCGCTCCATTTCGCCCACGCACCAGTTCAGCGCCTGGGCCGCCTGCTTCATGTCGATCACCACGGGCGCAAGCAGATGGGGAATGCCGTCGTACACGCTGAGTTCGAGCATCTTCGGATCGATCAGGATCAGGCGCACGTCGCTGGGCTCGGCCTTGTACAGCAGACTCAGAATCATGGCGTTGACACCGACGGACTTGCCCGAGCCGGTGGTGCCGGCCACCAGCAGATGCGGCATCTTGGCCAGATCGGCCACCACCGGGTTGCCCACGATGTCCTTGCCCAGGCCCATGGTCAGCATCGAGGCGGCTTCGTGGTAGTTGTTGGAGCCCAGAATCTCCGACAGCTTGATGGTGTGGCGCTTGGCATTGGGCAATTCCAGCGCCATGGTGTTCTTGCCCGGAATGGTTTCGACCACCCGGATGCTCACCAGCGACAAGGCCCGCGCCAGGTCGCGCGACAGGTTGACGATCTGCGCACCCTTCACGCCAGTGGCCGGTTCCACTTCGTAGCGCGTGATGACCGGGCCGGGATAGGCCGCCACCACGCGCACCTCCACGCCGAAATCCTTGAGCTTTTTCTCGATCAGCCGCGAAGTGAACTCCAGCGTCTCGTGGCTGACGGTTTCCGCCTGCACCGAGGGCGCGGCATCCAGCAGGCCCAAGGCCGGCAGGGCCGAATCGGGCAATTCATTGAACAGCGGCTTCTGTTTTTCCTTGAGCACGCGCGGAGACTGCGGCACATAAGCCACCGAAGGCTCGATCAGCACGGGAGCGAGCACCTCGCGCTCTTCCACCAGGGGCCGCTGCAACTCGACTTCCTTCTCACGCTCCTGCTTGGCCTGCTGCCCGGCCAGCACATCGTCCTCGCGTCCGCGGCGTTCGCGCTGCCAGGTCCACAGCCGCTCGATCCAGCCCCCAAGGCGCTCGGCCGCGTCGGCCCATGAAAAATGACCGACCCAGCTCAGCGAAAACAGAAAAACCGCCAACAGCACCAAGGTGCCGCCGGTGTCGCCCAGCAAAGTATCAACGGCGATGCCCAGGCCATGCCCGAGCAAACCACCGGCCTCGCCCGGCAGGGCAGGAGCCAGACTCCATAGCCGCGTCGACTCCAGCGCCGCGCTGGAAAGCGGCAACAGCAGCAGACCCGCCGCGGCGGCTAAGGGCTGCAATTTGCGCCACCGGCTCACAGGCGTTTGCTCCTCGGCGGCGGGCGATTGCGCCTGGGTGCTGCGCCACATGCGCAGCAGGCCGTACAGGCCCAACGGAATCAGCCACAGGGCCGAGAAGCCCAGCAGAAAATAGGCCACATCGGAAAACCAGGCCCCAACCACGCCGACCCAGTTGGCCACATGGCCATCGGTGCCCGAACTCGACCATGACGGATCAGATTTATGAAAGCTCAGCAGACTCAGGCAAAGCAAGATCCAGCCGATGAAGGCGGCAGTCAGGCGCACCTCGCCCGCAAAACGCTGCAGGCGGCTGCGCGGCTCAGAACGGAGCGCCGCTTGGGAGGGGCGACGTCGGGTATCGATTTTCGGCATGGGAAGGATGTTCAAAATCCAGGGTGATGCATCGCGCCTGCCATCAAACTGGGCTGCAGGGCGGATTTTGCCGCCTTCGCGGCGGTCATGGGCAAACAAGCCAGCGCGGCAGAGCGCCTAGGACCGGGATCAGAGGCGGGCAAGGGCGAATAAGGGGCCATGAAGGGGCCATGAAGGGGCCAATGAAGGGGCTATGAACACCCCACTCGCATCAGACCAGAGTCGAGAGATGCTCTCGAATCAACAGAGTGCCGTCGTCGCGCTCGACCACAAAACCTTGCTGTTCAAAGTCTTTCATCACCCGGCTGACCATTTCGCGCGACGCGCCGACCATTTTGGCCAGATCCTGGCGTGAAAGCTTGTTGCGGATGATGTGCTCATCCTGCATCACATCGGTCAGCTCCATCAGCGCGCGCGCCACACGGCCGTAGACATCCATCAACGCCAGAGATTCAATTTTCCGGTCGGCGCGACGCAGACGCAGCGCCAGCCCGCGCATGATCGCGAAGGACATGCTGGTGTTTTCAGGCAGGCACTGCAAAAACGCCACACGGCCGAGCATCATCACATCGGTCTGCACCTCGGCCTGCACCGTGGCGCTGTGCGGTTCGCCATCGATCAGGCTCATTTCCCCGATGTAATCGCCCGCATGCAGCACGGCAATGATGACTTCGCGGCCCTTGGCATCCATGCTGATCACCCGCGCACGGCCGGAAAGCAGAATGAACAGGGCATTCGACTTGCTGCCCTGCTCGACGATGTTTTCGCCGCGCTTGTAGCGCCGCTTGACGATGGATTGCGAAATCGACCAGGCCTGCGATTCGGTGAGCACGGCAAACAGCGGCACGCGCCGAACGAGGTCAATATCGGTGATTTGCGACATCAGTTTCTCCAGTTTATGGGGCGGCGGGGCAATTTCGAAGGCAGGCGAGGAAGCCAGAAAATAGCCGCATGCCGCACGCCCGACATGCTGCACCCCTAAAATCTTAGCCATTGTGCGGCGGATTGCCCTTGTTCTATTTGCGAGGTTAGTCCATCAGCGGCGGTTGCAGCGCGACCTTCTTCCCCATCCTCTCAGTCCGAAGTTTCTCACACATCATGACATCCAAACACGCCAAAGTGCTCATTCTGGGCTCCGGCCCGGCCGGTTATAGCGCCGCCGTCTATGCGGCCCGCGCCAATTTGAACCCGCTGCTCATCACCGGTCTGGCTCAAGGCGGTCAACTCATGACCACGACCGAAGTCGACAACTGGCCCGCCGACGTCGACGGCGTGCAAGGGCCCGACCTGATGGCGCGTTTTCAGGCACATGCCGAGCGTTTCAACACCGAGATCGTGTTCGATCACATCCACACCGCGCACCTGGGCGAAAAACCCATCCGACTCGAAGGCGACAGCGGCGTCTATACCTGCGACACCCTGGTCATCGCCACCGGCGCCTCGGCCAAATATCTGGGACTTCCCACCGAAGAAGCCTTCATGGGCAAGGGCGTCTCGGGCTGCGCGACCTGCGACGGTTTTTTCTATCGCAACCAGCCGGTGTGCGTGGTGGGCGGCGGCAACACGGCCGTCGAAGAAGCGCTGTATCTGGCCAATATCGCCAGCAAGGTGACCGTCATTCACCGCCGCGACAAATTTCGCGCCGAGCCCATTCTGGTCGACAAACTCATGGCCCGCGCGGCCGAGGGAAAAGTTGAGCTCAAGCTCTGGAGCGAATTGAAAGAAGTCCTGGGCGACGCCAGTGGCGTGACCGGTGTGCGCATCCACAACAGCCAGTCCGGCGCCGACGAAGACATCGCACTGAATGGCTGTTTCATCGCCATCGGCCATCAGCCCAACACCGAGATTTTCAAAGGTCAGTTGGACATGAAGGACGGCTACATCATCACCCGCAGCGGCAACGAAGGGATGGCGACCGCCACCAGCGTGCCCGGCGTATTCGCCGCGGGCGACGTGCAAGACCACGTCTATCGCCAGGCGATCACCAGCGCTGGCACAGGCTGCATGGCCGCTCTGGACGCACAGCGCTATCTGGAGAATGCGGAGTCTTGACGCTGATAGCGGTGGACAAGCGAATCTTTCCGGCTATAATCTTTAGCCTTTGTTCTACAAAATTTCGAGGTGTGCCATGGCACGAGTGTGTCAAGTGACAGGTAAAGGGCCGATGGTCGGGAACAATGTGTCCCACGCGAACAACAAGACCAAGCGCCGCTTCCTGCCCAATCTGCAATATCGCCGTTTCTGGGTTGAAAGCGAGAACCGTTTCGTGCGTCTGCGCGTAACGAGCTCTGGGCTGCGCACCATTGACAAAAAAGGCATCGACGTCGTGCTGGCCGATCTGCGCTCGCGCGGCGAGATCTGATCGCCCTCTCCATTCCTTCCTAGAACTGCACGGAACCCATCATGGCAACCAAAGGCGGACGCGAAAAAATCAAGCTGGAATCCTCTGCGGGCACCGGCCATTTCTACACCACTACCAAAAACAAGCGCACAACGCCCGAGAAGATCGAAATCATGAAATTCGATCCGGTCGCGCGCAAGCATGTGAATTACAAGGAAGGCAAGATCAAGTAATCTGATCTGCCTGCTCAAGAACGATCCGCTGGATCGGCCGCAGTAAAGTTAGATATTGCGGCCAGACCAGCGGATTTTTCGTGGGCGCTTCTTTTCTTTGGCGCGTGCTTCGGCGCTCCATCAATGTTTAGCCTGGGCATCCGGCATGAATGCCCAAGCGTAGTAAACATCAGAATTCAGACCGTCGGCGTGTAGCGTCGCAGCCTCAGTGACAACTCCCGAAGCGGGGCCAGGCCACTGTCTTCGGCGCGGCGGCACCAGTCCTGCAGCTTCAGGCGAAGCTGTTCGGCGTTCAGATTGGTCTGCTCCCACACCGATTTGAGCTCTTCGCGCATGTGAAGCAGCTTGCTCAGGTTCGGGCTGGCACTTGCCGCCGCGTCCACCAAGGCGCGCGAACGCTCGCACAGAATCTCGCGCTCGATGCCGATCCAGCGTTTGGCTGCGCGCAAAGTCGGCAGATGGCTCACCGCGCCCTGCTCTGCAGCACGGGCCAGCTCGGCCTTGAGGGTGGACTTCAACCCCGCGGCATAGCGCGCCATCAACTCATAACGGTTGGCGATAACGGCTTGTAAAGTGAGTTGATCGACCTCGGCGCGCACCTCACCCAGTCGGAACTGCGGCGGTAGTTTGCGCGGCTTGGCCAAACCCACCCAGGACAACGCGCGGATATAGGCCCAGCCAATATCGAACTCCCACCATTTGACCGAGAGCTTGGCCGAGGTGGGATAGGTGTGGTGGTTGTTGTGCAACTCTTCGCCGCCGATCAGCAGCCCCCAGGGCGAGATATTGTGGCTGCTGTCTCGCGCCGAAAAATTGCGATAGCCCCACCAATGACCCAGCCCATTGATCACCCCGGCTGCCCAGATCGGAATCCACAACATCTGCACGGCCCACACCGTGGCGCCGATCGCGCCGAACATCAGCACATCGAGAATGAGCAAAAGCCCGACGCCCTGCCAGACAAAGCGGGAATAAACGTTGCGCTCCAACCAGTCGTCAGGCGTGCCGTGACCGAATTTGCTCAGGGTTTCGGCGTTTCTCGATTCGGTTCGGTACAACTCGGCGCCGCGCAACAGCACCGTATCGATGCCGCGGGTCACCGGACTGTGAGGGTCGTCGACCGTCTCGCACTTGGCGTGATGCTTGCGATGAATCGCTACCCATTCCTTGGTGACCATGCCCGTGGTGAACCACAGCCAGAACCGGAAAAAGTGCGAGGCTATCGGGTGCAGTTCCAGCGCGCGGTGAGCCTGAGCGCGGTGCAGAAAAATAGTGACGGACGCAATGGTGATATGCGTGGTGATGAGCGCAAATAGCACGATTTGCCACCACGATGCACGCAAAAGACCGTGACCAGCCCAATTCAAAAACACATCAAACATCAGAAACTTTCAGATCGATACAACACGGTTGGAACTTCGCCACTGGCGAAAGTTGCGTGCATTATCGGTCTTGCGCCGTTGGCAGCGCTCAGGACAAACGAGAAGCCCTTGTCAGTCCGCAAGCGTGGCATCGATTTCGCCACGATCCGATGAGGTCGGGCGCCGCTGCAGCACGGCGGCGTAAAAGCCGTCGGTGGCGTGACGATTGGGCAACAGCTGCAAGTCCCCCTGGGTCACTAGGCCCTCACCTTCTACTCCTTGCTGACGTAGCACCGCATCGGCGGGAACACGCTCGAAATCAGGATTCGCGGCCAGAAAAGCATTGACGATGCCGCTGTTTTCTTCCAGCAAGACGCTACAGGTGGCGTAAACCAATCGCCCGCCCGGCTTCAGCAGCGTTGCCGCCGATTGCAGGATGCTGGCTTGTTTTGTCGTCAACTCAGCAATATCTTCTGGCTTCTGTCGCCATTTCATATCGGGATTGCGGCGCAAGGTACCCAGGCCGGAGCACGGCGCGTCCACCAGCACCCGGTCGACCTTGCCAGCGAGGCGCTTGACCCGTTCATCGCGCTCATGTGCGATGGCCACCGGGTACACATTCGACAGCCCGCTGCGCAACAAGCGGGGTTTGAGCTTGGCCAGGCGGTAGTCGGCCACGTCAAACGCATACAACCGACCCGTGCTGCGCATCATGGCGCCCAGCGCCAGGGTCTTGCCGCCGGCCCCGGCGCAGAAGTCGACCACCATTTCGCCGCGGCGCGGGGCCAGCAGTACGGCGAGCAACTGACTGCCTTCGTCCTGCACTTCCAGCCAGCCTTCGCGAAATACGGTGAGATCCTGCAACGCGGGTTTGCCTTCCAGGCGAACGCCCCACGGCGAATAGGGCGTTGGCTGCGCGGGCAGATTGAGGCGAGCGAACACGTCGAGCACGGCTTCGCGCCGCGCTTTCTGCACATTCACCCGCAAATCCAGCGGGGCCGGGCGCAACAGTGCCTGCGCCAGCGCGGGATATTCCGCGCCATAGTTCGTCTGCAATGCAGCTGCCAGCCATTCCGGCAGACTCCAGCGCACTGCTTCGGGCAAGGCCATCGCATCTTGTGCCAGCAAGCGTTTGCGCCACTCGAGTTGCTCGGGAGAAAGCGCGGCATGCAGCGATTGCGCGTTTCCCGACCAGCCGAGAATGGCTAGACGCAGTTCCATGCCGCCGCCGATGCTTTCGTCGGTCGCGGCCAGCGTCTGAAACAAGCGCAGATGCCGCAGCACCTGATAGACCGTGTCGGCCAGGATCTGCCGGTCGGTCTTGCCCAGTTGCGGCTTGGCACGGAACAGCCGCGACAGCACGGCATCGGCCGCGGCGTCGAAACGCAACATATCGCGCAACACGTCGCGCGCGGTGTAAAGCAGGTCACGCGGTTTCATGGCGCTCTTTCAAAGGGAAGAATCGGAGGCCGGACGGATGCGGGTACGCAAACCGTCGATCTGCACCCGCCCTTCCAGCAAAGCCCGCACGGCGGGGGGATAAATTCGGTGCTCTTCAAGCAAGACCCGCGCGGCCAGCGTCTCGACCGTATCACCATCCAGAACCGGCACGGCGGCCTGCGCCAGAATCGGCCCGTGATCGAGCGCGCTGCTCACCAAGTGCACGGTTGCACCGTGCCACTTCACCCCTTCCTCCAGGGCGCGGGCATGGGTGCGCAAACCGGTGAAAGCCGGCAGCAAAGACGGATGGATATTCACCAGACGGCCCGCAAAGCGCTCGACGAAGGCCGCACCCAGCACCCGCATGAAGCCGCACAGTGCGATGACGTCGGGCTCCAGCGCGGCAATCGCGTCGCCCAAAGCGCAGTCGAACGCCTCACGGTTGGGAAAGTCGGCATGCGCGATTACCTGCGTGAGCACGCCGAAGGCGCGCGCGACGTCCAAGCCTGCGGCATCAGCCCGGTTGCTGATCACTCCGCGCACGCAAACGTCCCAGCCCTGTTCACGCTCGGCCTGAAGAATGGACTGCAGATTGCTGCCGCGCCCGGAAATGAGGAGAACCAGATTTTTCATCGGCGGGCAGTGTAGCCGCCGCGTGACGCCTTTGAGGCGCGCCGTGTTTGCGCGCGCCGCCACGAAAACAGGGCGCAGCGTGAATAATGATGGGTTTAACCCAGATATTCCATTGGGACACGGGATGATGGCGCGGCGGATTGGGGATGGGTTTGGCCCTGCGCGACAAGCCCATAGCCGTCGCTATGGGCGCGAAGCGCGGGGGTGAAGACGCCCCAAACCGACCGCCAGCGCCCGTGTAGGGGCAAAGCCCCGCCTAATGGAAAATCTGGGTTCATTCTCGCCACGCCGACATGAAATGCCCTTTTTGCCAAAGCCCCGACACGCAGGTGATTGAAACCCGCGATGTGGAAGACGGCACCGCGCTGCGGCGGCGGCGGCGTTGCGGCCATTGCGACAAACGCTTCACCACCTATGAACGCGCGGAGGTCAGCTTTCCGGTGGTGGTGAAAAAAGACGGCCGCCGCACCGAATACGACCGCGACAAACTGCGCGCCTCTTTCCTGCTGGCCTTGCGCAAGCGGCCGGTCAGTGCCGACGCGGTGGACACCGCCATCGGGCGCGTCGAGCAAATGCTGCTGCAAAGCGGCGCGCGAGAGCTGCCCTCCACCCAGATCGGCGCCTGGGTGATGGAGGAATTGCGCACCCTCGACAGCATTGCCTATGTGCGCTTTGCCTCCGTCTATCACAGCTTCAAGGATTTGAGCCAGTTTCTCGACGTGCTGCAGGAAATGCAGCCGCCCTCGCCCGCCGCCAAACCCCGGCGCAGCAAAACGACGACATGAATCCGGACGACGTTTCGTTCAGCGAACAAGACCAGCGCTTCATGCGCCGAGCGCTCGATCTGGCGCACAGCGCGATGTACCGCACCAGCCCCAATCCGCGGGTGGGCTGCGTGCTGGTGCGAGACGGCCAGATGCTAGGCGAAGGCGCCACGCTGGCGGCGGGGCAAGACCACGCCGAAGTCCAGGCAGTGAAGCAAGCCTGGGAGCGCGGCCACGACGTGCGAGGCGCCACCGCCTACGTCACGCTGGAGCCCTGCGCGCACCACGGCCGCACGCCGCCCTGCGCCGACCTGCTGGCCACGCAAGGCGTGGCGCGCGTGGTCGCTGCGCTGGTCGATCCCAACCCGCTGGTGGCAGGCCAGGGATTGCAGCGTTTGCGCGATGCCGACGTTCAGGTCGATGTCGGGCTGTTCGCCGATGAAGCGCGCGAAATCAACCTCGGTTTCATCTCTCGCATGGTGCGCGGCACGCCCTGGGTGCGGCTGAAGGTGGCCGCCTCGCTGGACGGCGTCACCGCCCTGCCCAACGGCGCGAGCCAGTGGATCACCAGCGAAGCGGCCCGCGCCGACGGCCATCACTGGCGAGCGCGCGCCTGCGCCGTGCTCACCGGCCTGGGCACGGTGCGGGCGGACGATCCCCGGCTCAATGTGCGGGCGGTGCAGACGCCGCGCCAGCCCATCCGCATCGTCATCGACAGCCGCCTGGAATGCCCGCCGACCGCTCGCCTGCTGCAGAGCGCCGAATCGCCGCTGTGGATCGTCCACGCCCTGTCGCGGGAACAGGCCGCGCCGCGTCTGGCGGCACTGCGCAGCGCGGCCATCGTCTCACTCGATCTGCAAGACATCGCCCTGCCCGCCGATCCCGACAAGCCGGGCAAAACCGATCTGCGCGCACTGATGCAGGTGCTTGGCCAGCGGGGCATCAACGAGCTGCACTGCGAGGCCGGCGAAAAGCTCAACGGCTCGCTGCTGCGCGCCGGCGTGGTCGATGAACTGCTGCTGTATCTTGCGCCCCAGTTGCTGGGCGAGGGCGCCGGATTGGCGGCGCTGGGGCCCTACCAGCAGATCAACGAAGGGCTCGTGCTGCAATGGCATGAGGTGCAGCGGATCGGCGCCGATCTGCGCATCCTCGCCCGTTTCCCTCATTCCTTTTCTCTTTGAACCCTCATGTTCACCGGACTCATCACCACCGTCGGCAGCATCGCCGAAGTCGCCCCCCTCGGTTCCCAAGCCAGTCACGGCAAACGCGTGCGCCTGCAGGTCGATCCGGCCTGGCTGCAGGGCGTAGAGCTCGGCGAGAGCATCGCCGTCAACGGCGCCTGCATGACGGTGGTGGATCTTCAGCCCGGGGGCTTTGCCTTCGACATTTCGGCCGAAAGCCTGGCGCGCACCACGGGGCTGGACGTGCCGGGCGCCCAGGTCAATCTGGAGCAGTCGGTCGCGCTGTCCACCAAGCTGGGCGGCCATCTGGTCACCGGCCATGTGGACGGCGTCGGTCAGGTGGCCCGGTTCGAGCCCATCGGCGAATCCTGGCTGCTGGAGGTGGACGCGCCCGCCGCTTTAGGCAAGTTTTTTGCGTACAAGGGCTCCATCGTGATCAACGGCGTGAGTCTGACGGTCAACCGCGTCGAAGATCAGCCGGGACTTTGCCGCGTCAGCATCAACCTCATTCCGCACACCCTGCAGCACACCAATCTGCATCAACTTCGCGAGGGCAGCGCGGTGAATCTCGAAATCGACCTCATCGCCCGCTATGTCGAGCGCATGCTGGGCGCAACGGAGGGTCTGAAAGATGTGTGAGTTGTTCGCCTACTCCAGCCGCGTGCCCGCGCGGGTGCGGTTCGCCTTTCGTGAATTCGCGCGCCACGGCGGGCCGCACGCCGCCAACCCCGACGGCTGGGGTGCGGCCTACTACGAAGGCAGCGACGCGCATGTACTGCGCGAAGCCCAACCCGCGCTGGCCAGCGCCTTCGTTCCGGTGCTCGAAAAGCACGACTTTCATAGTCCGCTAGTCATCGCGCATATCCGCCGTGCTTCGCGCGGCCCGGTGGCGCTGGTCAACACCCAGCCGTTCGCCCGCGAGCTGTTCGGCAAGCGACACATCTTTGCCCACAACGGCGATCTGCCAGACATCGAGCAGGCGCTTCCTCTGGCGCATGCAGCGCACCGCCCGATGGGCCAGACCGATTCCGAACATGCGTTCTACGTGCTCATGCAGTCACTGCAAGTGCTCGATGCGGCGGGCGAAAGCGGCGACCTCAAACGCCGCATCGAAGCGGTCTCCAACTTCGCGGCCAAATTGCGCACCCTCGGCGCGGCGAACTTCCTGTTCACCGATGGCGACCTGCTGTTCGCCCACGCGCATCGCCGCCGCAGTCATCCGGGCAACACCTGGGTACCCGGCCTGCACCTGCTCATGCGCGAAGCCGCCAGCGAGCATCAGATGCGCGCCACAGGGCTGCACCTTCAGGGCCGCGATGACAAGCCCGCACCCGCCGCGCTGCTCGCCAGCGTGCCCCTCACCCCGGAAGACTGGGAACCCCTGCCCGAAAACACCCTGCTCGTCGTGCAGCAGGGCCGGTTGATCGCGCGGCTCAGTGACTGATGAGTACCTGATCAGCGCCCCAACCAAGCTCTGAATCAGCGCGTGAACCGGCCACGGGCATGTCGCCCGTTGCAAACGGACACAGGCTCAATCTTTGCCGCTGATAAAGTTTGGCCCGCCCCCTGAGCCGCCCGCCAAAAGCCCATGAAACGTTTGCCTGCCCGCCTTCTGTCCGCCTTCGCCCTCCTCTGGTTCGCCCTGATTCCCCGCCCGAGTTGGGCACTGGGGCTGGGCGGCGTATCCGACTGGGCGCAGTCCACCTGGAATGCCGCCGTCAGCACCACCCAGACAGGACAGGACGATCTGTACTTCAGTGGCTACACCTGGCATGACCCCGGCACCTACACCGAGGCCAAACGCGCGGTGCTCAACAAACACGCCTGGGGCATTGGCTGGGGCCGCCACCATATCAACGCCGACGGCAACGAAGACATGGTGTACGCCATGATCTTCTCAGACTCGCACTGGAACGCCGAGCCCGTGGTCGGCTATGCCCATCAGTGGATGTACTTCAACGATTCCCCGGTGGGATTCGGCCTGGGCTACACCCTGGCCGTCACCTCACGCGCCGATATTTTCAACAACATCCCCTTCCCCATCGCGCTGCCCATCGCCTCCATCCGTTTCGGCAAGCTGTCCATTTATGGCACTTTCATCCCGAAGGTGAACAACAAGCTCAACAACGGCAACGTCGCGTTTTTCTTCGGGCGCTACGAATTCTGACAAGGCAAGCGATGCAAGCGCGCCGGGTGAGGCGCTTTTAGAATGGTGGGCTTTTCAGCAGCGTCCCGTCCCCATCATGCCCCTGTCCCCCGTTCCTGACATCATTGCCGAGCTCAAGGCCGGGCGCATGGTCATCCTGGTCGACGAAGAAGACCGCGAAAACGAAGGCGATCTGGTCCTCGCGGCCGAGCACATCACCCCGCAGGCGATCAATTTCATGGCCACGCATGCGCGCGGCCTCATCTGCCTGACCCTCACCGCCCAGCGCTGCGCGCAGCTTGGCCTGCGGCACATGGTCGAGCACAACGGCTCGTCGCACGGCACCGCGTTCACCGCGTCCATCGAAGCTGCCGAAGGCGTCACCACGGGCATCTCGGCGGCCGACCGCGCGCGCACCGTGCAGGCCGCCGTGGCGCGCAACGCACAGGCCAGCGACATCGTGCAACCGGGCCACATCTTCCCGCTGATGGCCGCTGAAGGCGGCGTGTTGATGCGCGCCGGGCACACCGAAGCCGGCTGCGACCTCGCCGCCCTGGCCGGGCTGGAACCCGCCGCCGTGATCTGCGAGGTGATGAACGCCGACGGCACCATGGCGCGCCTGCCCGATCTCGAACAATTTGCCGCGCAGCACAATCTGAAAATCGGCGCCATCGCCGATCTCATCGAATACCGCAGCCGCACCGAATCGCTGGTGCAACGCATCGGTGAACAAGCGCTGCAAACCCCCTTTGGCCCCATGCGCTGCGTGGCCTACACCGATCGCGCCGGTCATGGCCTGCATCTGGCGCTGGTGCATGGCGACCTCGCCAGCCAGCAGGCCCCGCTGGTGCGCGTGCACGAGCCCCTGTCCGTCCTCGACCTGCTCGACACCGAGTGCCAGCGCCATTCCTGGAATCTGCCGCAAGCCCTGCAACGCATCGTGCGGGAAGGCGCCGGCGTGGCCGTGCTGCTCAACTGCGGTGAATCGGCCGCGCAATTGCAAAGCCAGTTTGAGCGCTTGTTGCAGCCGGTGCCGACGCCGCCCAAATCAGCCGTCACCGCCCTGCGCGACTACGGCATCGGCGCGCAAATCCTGCGCGATCTCGGTGTGCGGCAAATGCGACTGCTCGGCCAGGCGCGCAAAATGCCCAGCATGGCAGGCTACGGCCTGGAAATCATCGGCTTCGAGCCCGCGCCGCAAACCCGCTGCGCTGCCACGCCCAGCGCGTAAGCTGTCTGCCCGGGCGCCGCGTCGCGGCGGCGCTCGCCTTTTAGCTTTTACCTACTTTCCCCCAAAGCCCCTTCACGCCCTCCACGCCATGCAAACCGTCCAGAACCGCATTCTTTCCGAACAACTCGATGGCCGTGAGCTGCGCGTCGCCGTGGTGCAGGCCCGCTTCAACACCGCCCTGACCGACCGGCTCACCCAGTCCTGCCTCGACGAACTCCAGCGCCTGGGGGTAAACGAAGACGACATCGGGCTCTACACCGTTCCCGGCGCGCTCGAACTGCCGCTGATGTTGCAGGCGCTGGCCGAGAGCGAGGCCTTCGATGCGCTGATTGCCATCGGCTGCGTGATTCGCGGCGACACCTATCACTTCGAGGTCGTCTGCAATACCAGCGCGGCCGGCATCGCTCAAGTAGCGCTCGACTACAACATGCCGGTGGCCAACGGCGTGCTCACCGTGGAAAACGAAGCGCAGGCCGAAGCCCGCATCGACAAAGGCGCCGAATGCGCCCGCGTCGCGGTGGAAATGGCCAACCTGTTCATCGAAATCAGCGACAACGAGGAGGCCGCATGAGCGCCCACGCACGGCCGCCCGAAGGGGGCGCTCTTCCTCCCTCGGGGAGGTGGTCGCAAAGCGGCCGGAGGGTAGTCCAGTGACCGCAACCACCGCCCCCAAAAGCGCGCGGCGCAAGTCGCGCGAGCTCGCGTTCCAAGGCATTTACGAATGGCTGCTCGCCGGCAGCGACACCGGCGCGATCGAAGCCTTTCTGCACGAACGCTACCCCACCATCAAGCTTGACGACGCGCACTTCCAGTCGCTGCTGCATGGCGCGCTGGCCGAGGCCGGGCCGCTCGATGCCCTCATTCAGCCGCACATCGACCGCCAGACCAGCGAGCTTTCCCCGGTGGAACACGCCCTGCTGCTGATGGGCGCTTTCGAGTTGCAGCGTCATCTCGACGTGCCTTATCGCGTGGTCATCAACGAAGCGGTCGAACTCGGCAAGGTGTATGGCGGCACCGACGGCTATAAATACGTCAACGGCGTGCTCGACCGCATCGCCGCGCAATTGCGCAAGACCGAGGTCGAAGCCGCCAACCAGTCGCACCCGCAGGCGCCGCCCACGGCCACTGACTTCAGCCCGCCGCCCAACCCCTACGCGAACGTGCCCGTCAGCCACAAGGCCAAAACCCCGCCGCGACGCGCGGCCGATTCTTTCCCCCGGCGCGCCAGCGCCAGCCCGCGCCCGCCGCGCAAAGACTGACCCCTGCCGAACACCCGCCATGCGCCTCGCCCAACGCAACCAGTCCATCGAACCCTTCTACGTCATGGACGTGGTGCGCGCCGCGGCCGAACAACAAACGGCCTGGGAAGCGCAGGGCAGGCGCATGATTCATCTCAGCGTGGGCGAGCCCGATTTCACCGCGCCCGAACCCGTGGTCGAAGCCGCCACCCGCGCCCTGCACGACGGCCGCACCGGCTACACCCTGGCGCCCGGCCTGCCCGCGCTGCGCGAGCGCATCGCGCAGCACTACGCCCAGGTGCACGGCGTGACGATCGATCCCGCGCGCGTGTTCGTCACCGCAGGTGCCTCGGGTGCCCTCACCTTGGCCAGCCTGCTGCTGTTCAATCCGGGCGATGAAGTGCTCATGCCCGATCCGAGCTATCCGTGCAACAAGAACTTCGTTGCCGCTGCGGGTGCGCGGGCACGCATGCTGCCCGCCCCCGCCGCGCAACGCTTTCAGCTCACCGCCAGCGAAGTCGAAGCCGCGTGGACGCCGCAGACTGCCGGGGTGCTGCTGGCCTCGCCCTCCAACCCCACCGGCACCTCCATCGCGCCAGACGAGCTGCGCCGCATCGCCGACGTGGTGCGCGCGCGCGGCGGGGTGAGCATCGTCGATGAAATCTATCTGGGCCTCAGCCATGAAGCCGGCTATGGCCACACCGCGCTAGCCGCGGGCGACGACATCATCACCGTCAACAGCTTCTCCAAATATTTCCAGATGACCGGATGGCGGCTGGGCTGGCTGGTCGTACCGCCCGCGCTCGTCGCCCCGCTGGAGCGTATGGCCGGCAATCTGTTCATCTGCGCCAGCAGCGTGGCTCAACATGCCGCGCTGGCCTGCTTCGAGCCCGACACCTTGGCCGAATACGAACGCCGCCGCGCCGAGTTCCAACGCCGCCGCGACCTGATCGTGCCCGGCCTCGAAGCCTTGGGTCTGCGCGTGCCCGTGCGGCCGGACGGCGCGTTTTATGTGTACGCCGACTGTTCTGCCTACAGCGCCGACAGCTGGGACTTCAGCTTCGAGGTCATGCGCGATACCGGCGTGGTGCTCGTACCCGGCAAAGACTTCGGCGCCGCCGAGCCTGCGCGCTATTTCCGCCTGAGCTATGCCAACAGCATCGCCAACCTGCAGGAAGCGCTGGCCCGGCTGCGCGGCTATCTGGAGCGCAAGGCGGCATGAAAATCGCCCCATGAACCTGGAGCATCGCATCCTGCTGATCGCGGGCCCAAAGGGCGCTGGAAAAACCACCTTCGCCAAGATCTTCCTGCCCGAAGCGGAGATGGCGGTACAGCGTGTGGTGGCCCGTGTGGCGCAAGGCGGGCATGCCATCCCTGAAGCCGTCATCCGACGCCATTTTTCAGCCGGATTACTCAATTTCCATCAGCTCTAAAAACCGTTGGTGAACGCCTGGGCACTTTATGACAACTCGGGTGATCTACCTACTCTGATCAGCAGCGGGGACAACCCATGACCATCTCTCCGATCAAGCACACCACGCCTTCTGTCGATCCCGACCTGCAAAAAGTCGAGCCTGCCCTGCGCCGCGCAGCCCAAAGCGCGCGTGAGCTCGCGCTGCGTACCGGCACGCCTTGCTATGTCTGGCGCGATGGCAAGCTGATCAATATTGGCAGCCTGCAGATGAATCCCTCCGCTGACACCCACACCGCAGAGAAGGCATGAACTCGACCGCCAGGCCTTCGGCGCACCCCCCTTGCCTCGCCGTTTTCCACTGGCCCGTGCGGGTGTACTGGGAAGACACCGACGCCGGGGGCATCGTCTATTACGCCAACTATCTCAAGTTCTTCGAGCGCTCGCGCACGGAATGGCTGCGCAGCCTGGGGCTGGCGCAATCGGATCTGGCGGCGCAATCGGGCCTGGTGTTCGTCGTGGCCGACGTGCACCTGCGCTACGCCGCCCCGGCCAAGCTCGACGACGCGCTGCAGATCCAGCTTCGCTTGCAGGAGATCGGCAGCGCCAGTCTCACCGTCGCGCAACAGGCCTGGCGCTGCGACGCCAGCGGTGCGCCCGCCGCGCTACTGTGCGAGGCTACGGTACGCGTGGGCTGCGTAGCGGCGGCCACCCTGCGGCCATCGCGCATTCCGCGGGAAGTCTTCGATCGCGTCTCCCGCTGGGCAGCGCCTGTTTCACCCGCGCCCTGATCAGTAGCTCGTCCTTGCAACCCATCCTGGCGTGAACCTTTTTTCCGCTGCCCTGTCTTCCCTGATGCGCTTCAATCCGTTGGGGATTTGTTGTAATGCAGGCTGTCCCTCCTGAGCCGCGCGCTCACTCCCCCCTACCTACAGCCAGACCTCCCTATGGATCAAAACTTCTCCATCGTGTCCATGGTGCTCGGCGCCAGCATCGTGGTGCAGCTGGTGCTCGCCCTTCTGCTCTCCGTGTCGCTGGCGAGCTGGACCGTCATCTTCCGCAAGTATTTCGCCATCAAGTCGGCACGGGTAAAGTCTGAAGACTTCGAGCAGGAATTCTGGTCCGGGACGGGGCTGAACGACCTGTACCAATCGGCGCTGAGCAACGGCCGCCACGGCAGCCCACTGCAGCGCATTTTCGCCTCGGGCATGCGCGAATACCTCAAGCTGCGCGAGCGCCATGTGCTCGACGGCTCCACCCTGGTGGACGGCGCCCGCCGCGCCATGCGCGCCGCCTTCCAGCGCGAAATGGACGCGCTCGAAGCCAATCTGTCCTTCCTGGCCTCGGTCGGCTCGGTCTCGCCCTATGTCGGCCTGTTCGGCACGGTGTGGGGCATCATGCACGCCTTCGTCGGTCTGTCCAATCTGCAGCAGGTCACACTCGCCACCGTGGCGCCCGGCATTGCCGAAGCACTGGTGGCCACGGCCATCGGCCTGTTCGCCGCCATTCCCGCGGTGATCGCCTACAACTTCTTCGCCCGCGACATCGACCGCCTGGCCAACCGCTACGAGTCGTTCACCGAAGAGTTCTCCAACATCCTGCAACGCCAGAGCGCGCCCGCGCCGAGCGCCGCGCAGTCGGCCGCGGCAGCAAGCGCCGGGCGTGCTGGCCCGGTCACCGGCTTTGGCGGAGGGCGCTGAGATGCCCGCCCTCCAATCCAGCAGTCGCGGGCATCGCTCGCGGCGCGCTCTGGCCGACATCAATGTCGTGCCCTATATCGACGTCATGCTGGTGCTGCTGATCATTTTCATGGTCACCGCGCCACTCATCACGCCGACCATGGTCAAGCTGCCCACCGTGGGCAATGCGCCGCAGGCCCCCAGTGTCTTGGTGCAGGTCACCATCCAGAAGGATGACATGCTCGAAGTCTCTCTGCGCGACCCCAAGAGCAAGGCCGCCAACGCCGCGCCGCAGCCCGTCAGCCTCAAGGACTTGCCGCAGACCGTGCAGCAACTGGCCGCGCAGGCCGGCCTCAGCCTCGATGCCATGCCGGTGCTGATCGCCGCCGACAAGAACGTGAAGTACGACGCGGTGATGCGCGCGCTCAATCTGCTCAAACAACACGGTGTGGAGCGCGTGGGCCTGGCCGTCCAGTCCAACCCATCCTGATGCGTTTTTTCTCCCGTTTTTTACCCCGGTTTTTCCCCCTTCTCCCATGAACACCGCGCGCTTATCCCCAGGCGACCCCTCCGCGCTGCGGCCGCCGCACGAGCGCGGCACGCTGCGCGCCTTCGGCCTGGCCGCCCTGTTCCACCTTCTGCTCATCGCCCTCATCGCCTTCGGCGTGCACTGGAAGAGTCACCCGCCCGAAGCGGTGGAGGCCGAGTTGTGGTCGCCCACGGTGCAGCGCGCCGCGCCCCGGCCCACCGCGCCGATGGAACGCAAGCAGCCGCAACCCCAGCCGCAACCCGCCCCGCCGCCACCGCCGCCGCCCAAACCAGTGGCCACCCCCAAACCCGAGCCGCAGGTACAACAGGCCGACATCGTGCTGAAGCAGGAGCGCGAAGCCGCGCTCAAAAAACAGCAGGCCGAGCAGCAAGCGCTGATCGAAAAACGGCTGAAGGAAGAGCAGAAAAAGCTCGCCGAGGAAAAGCAGCGCCTTGCCGAGCAAAAGCAACAACAGGAGCTCAAACAACAACAGTTGGCCGAGCAACGCAAACAGCAGCAGGAAGAAAAACTGCGCCAGGAAAAACTGGCCGAGCAGAAAAAGCTGGCTGAACAAAAACGGCTGGCCGAGCTGAAGCAGAAAAAGCTGGAGCAGCAGCAGGCGCAGATGGCCGCCTCGTCGCGCGACGATTACATGAAGCAGTTGATGCAGCAGGCGGGCACAGGCGCGGCGAACAGCACAGGCACTGCGGCGCGCACCTCCGGTCCGTCGGGCACGTATGCAGCGCGCATCGCCAGCCTGGTGCGGGAGAACGTGACCTACCCCGAGATCAACCAGATCACCGGCGACCCGCGGGTGACGGTGCTGGTCAACCTGGCGCCGGATGGCACCGTGCTCACCGCCAAAATCGAGCGCTCCAGCGGCGTGGCGAGTTGGGATCAGGCCGTGCTGCGCGCCATCGAGAGAGTGCACCACTTCCCGCCCGACAGCAACGGCAAGATCTGGACGCCGATGTTGGTCAAAGCCGGGCCGCGCGACCCAAGCTGATCAATAGTCGATCTCTGCCCGGCCATCTTTCGAGAGCTGGGCCAGCGCGCTCAGTATCGGATCGGTGGGCGGCAGGCGGCAGGCCGCCACACTCAGGCGCACTTGCGCGCCGGCGCGTTCGACGTCGAGCAGCAGCGGCAGCCCTTCTTCGCTCGCGTGCTGGCGGGCCAGCCCCACCAGCGGCTCGGCCGAGCTGGCGCCGTTGAGTTTGAGACGGATGCTCTTTCCCAATCGGGCGCGGGCTTCTTCGAGCGTCCAGACCGCGTCGGCGTTGAAGCGCAGCCCGCCGTTGAAGCGGTCGATCTGCGCCTTGCCACGCAGCACCAGCAGGGCGTCGTCGCGCAGGCGGTCGCGCACGGTGTCGAGCAGGCTTTCACCGATGACAATTTCCATCGCGCCCGATCGATCTTCCAGCGCGAGAATGGCGATGCGCCCGCGCTGCGACTGCACCAGACGCACACCGGCGGCGATGCCGGCGATGAGCACCGGATCGCGCGAATCGACCAGATCCATCAGCGCGGTCGGTGCGAAGCGCCGCACCTCTTCGGCGCTGGCGTCGAACAGATGGCCGCTGAGGTAGTAGCCGATGGCGGTTTTCTCAAAGGACAGCTTGGTGCGCAGATCCCAGGGCTCGACCTCGGGCAGCAGCGGCTCGTGCGCCGGGTTGTGGCCGCCATCGGCGGCGTCGGCGGCGAACAGGTCGAACAGTCCCGCCTGCTGCCTTGCGGCCTCGCGCTGCGTGGCGTAATCCATCGCGGTTTCCACTGCGGCCATCACCGCGGCACGCTCGGGGTGCAGGGTATCGAACGCGCCGGCCTTGGCCAAGGCTTCGAGCACGCGCTTGTTGAGGCGGGTGCGATCCACCCGCTCGGCAAAGTCGAACAGCGAGGTGAAGGGCCGCTCTTGCCGCGCGGAGATCATGGCCTCCACCGCGGCCTGGCCGTTGCCCTTGATGGCCCCCAGGGCATAGCGGATGGTCTTGCTGTCCACCGGATCAAAGCGCCACTGCGAAGCGTTCACATCGGGCGGCAGCACGTTGATGCCGCAGGCCTGCGCGTCTTCCACCAAAATCTTGAGTTTGTCGGTGTCGTCGAGAGCGATGCTCATGTTGGCCGCGAGGAATTCGGCGGGGTAATGCGCCTTCATCCAGGCCGTCTGCACGGCGAGCAGCGCGTAGGCGGCGGCGTGCGATTTGTTGAAGCCATAGCCCGCGAACTTCTCCATCAGGTCGAAGATTTCGTTGGCCTTCTCCGGCTTGATGCCATTCTTGGCCGCGCCTTCGGCGAAGATGCCGCGGTGCTTGGCCATCTCCTCGGGCTTTTTCTTGCCCATGGCGCGGCGCAGCAGATCGGCGCCGCCGAGCGAGTAGCCGCCGATGACCTGGGCCACCTGCATCACCTGCTCCTGATAGACCATGATGCCGTAGGTTTCCTCCAGCACCGAGGCCATGCGCGGGTCGGGGTAGGCCACGTCTTCCTTGCCGGCCTTGCGCGCGCAGTAGGTGGGAATGAGGTCCATCGGGCCGGGGCGGTACAGCGCCACCAGGGCGATGATGTCCTCGAAGCGGTCGGGCCGCGCGTCGCGCAGCATGCCCTGCATACCGCGCGATTCGAGCTGGAACACGGCGACGGTGTCGCCCTTGGCCATGAGTTTGTAGCTCCTGGCATCGTCCAGCGGAATGTCTTCGAGCTTGAAATCGGCGCGGTCCGGGTGGTTGCGGCGGATCAGCTCGGCGCCGAGTTCGAGAATGGTCAGCGTGGCCAGGCCCAGAAAGTCGAACTTCACCAGTCCGGCGGCTTCGACATCGTCCTTGTCGTACTGTGAGACGGCGTCGGTGCTGCCCGGCTGCGCATAGAGCGGGCAGAAATCGGTGAGTTTGCCCGGCGCGATGAGCACACCGCCCGCGTGCATGCCGATGTTGCGCGGCAGCCCTTCGAGCTGCTGGGCGAGATCGAGCAGTTGCCTGACCTCCTCTTCCTCCTCGTAGCGCTGCGCCAGCATGGGCTCTTGCTTGAGCGCGTCGGCAATGGTGATGTGCTGGCCCGGCTTAGCCGGAATGAGCTTGGCGATGCCGTCGCAGAAGGTGTAGCTCAGGTCGAGCACCCGCCCGACGTCGCGCACCGCGGCGCGCGCGGCCATGGTGCCGAAGGTCGCGATCTGCGACACGGCCTCAACCCCGTACTTCTCCTTCACGTAGTCGATGACGCGGTCGCGGTTCTCCTGGCAGAAGTCGATGTCGAAGTCGGGCATCGACACCCGCTCCGGGTTGAGAAAGCGCTCGAACAGCAGCGCATATTCCAGCGGATCGAGATCGGTGATGCGCAGGCTGTACGCCACCAGCGAACCCGCGCCCGAACCCCGCCCCGGCCCCACCGGACAGCCGTGATTCTTGGCCCAGTTGATGAAGTCGGCCACGATGAGGAAGTAGCCCTCGAAGCCCATCTTGGCGATGATGCCCAGTTCGTACTCCAGCCGCTCCTGATAGCGCGGGCGTGCTGCTTCGCGCTTGTCGGCCTGCGGATAGAGCGCCGCCAACCGCTGCTCCAGCCCGTCCTGCGCCTGCTGGCGGAAGAACTCGGCCGGCGTCAGCCCCTGCGGCGTGGGGAACAGCGGCAGTTGCGGCTTGCCCAGATCGAGCACCAGATTGCAGCGCTGGGCAATGGCCACGGTGTTGGCCATCGCCGAGGGCACATCGGCGAACAGCGCCTCCATCTCGGCCTGCGACTTGAAATATTGCTGGGCGGTGAACTTGCGCTGGCGGCGCGGGTTGCCCAGGGTTTCGCCCTCGGCAATGCACACCCGCGCCTCGTGGGCATCGAAGTCGTCGGCCTTGAGAAATTCCACCGGGTGCGTCGCCACCACGGGCATGCCCAGTTCCGCAGCCAGCGGCACCGCCGCCTGCACATGCGGCTCGCACGCGGCATGACCGCCGCGCTGCAGCTCGATGTAGAAACGGCCGTCGAACACGACCGCGTGCTGGCGGGCCAGATCGCGCGCGGTGGCTGTGTCGCCCTGCAGCAGCGCCTGGCCAATGGCCCCTTCATGCGCGCCCGAGAGGGCGATCAGGCCCTCGGCCAGGCCGCCTTCCAGCCACTCCCACTGCACCACGGCACGGCCGCGCTGCTGGTTGTCCAGCCAGGCCCGGCTGAGCAGATCGCAGAGGTTGAGATACCCGGTGCGGTTCTGCACCAGCAGCAACAGCCGAGTGAACTGCCCCGGATGGCGGGCGCTGCCCAGCAGCACGTCACAGCCAATGATCGGCTTGACCCCGGCGTCCAGCGCAGCTTTGTAGAACCGCACGGTGGCGAACAGGTTGTTGAAATCGGTAATCGCCAGCGCCCCCTGCCCGTCGCGGGCGGCCGCGGGCACCATATCGTCCACGCGCAAGGCGCCGTCAACGATGGAGTATTCAGTATGGGTGCGGAGGTGAACGTAGGGCATCGGGGTATTTTAGGGAGGCGCCGATCCCTGGTGCACACTCAAGAGGCCGCCAACTTCTGTACCTCGGCCAGTGCGATCTCGGGATGCCGCTGCTGAAAGCTCGGATATCACTGCGCAATATTGCGGCTGGCCTCGCCGATGATCTCGAAGTTGCGGATCACGGCGTCCTGCACCATATCGGTGCTCATAAACGCCGCCCTATCCAGGCTACGGGTGTAGCGCTCGATGCGGTCTATGGCTTCCAGGATATGGGTGAGATAGTCTGCCAGCCGCAGCGCATTTCGGCTCAATGGGACACCCTTTGTGAAGTTCGTCTGTGAAGAGGCTTACACCGGCTTCGCTTCGGTGAGCACCTGGTCCCGGAACTTGGGCGGCAAGGCATTCGGCGTCAAAACGTCCACGGGCACGCCAAGCAGGCGCTCCAGAGCATTGCTAATGGCGTTCAGATCGAACAGTGACGTTTCAGGCAGGGGATCGACCAGCAAATCAAGGTCACTGCCTTCCGTATCGTCGCCGCGCAAAACCGAGCCAAACACACGCGGATTTCTTGCATGGCGCGACTCCACGATGCTGCGAATGGCAGCACGGTGCGCGTATAAAGCCTCAGAAGGTTTCATGCGGCCAACTCCGTGAAGTTTGCAGACAATCATAGCGTGGGCGTCAATATTTTCGAGACCGCGTTATTTCAACATTTATTGCTTCTATTTTCGCCCTTTTCCGCCCATCGTTCCTGCAAGTTCCCCTCTGCTATGGTGTCGGCCAGAGTGGGCTCGACCCCCTTTATCACACACCAGAGACCCCGCACGATGATCAACAGCTACCTGCCCGCATGGCCCTTGCATCCTGACGGGGTGTTCTGGGTGGGTGCCGCGCTGGTGCTGGCCACGCTCACGGGGGAATCGGTGTTTCGCTTTCTCAAGTGGCCGAGGCTGGTGGGCTATGCGGCGGCGGGCATGATTCTGG